>SVHQ01000067.1 GCA_015055785.1 Clostridiales bacterium
CACGACGCCCGACATGATGGGTATGGTTGGTCGTATCGGTCGTGTGCTCGGTCCTAAGGGCTTGATGCCTAACCCTAAGTCCGGTACGGTTACGATGGACGTTGAAAAAGCAATCGCAGAAGTTAAGGCTGGTAAAGTTGAATACCGTCTTGACAAAACGGCTATCATTCACTGCCCTATCGGTAAGAAGAGCTTCGGTAAAGAAAAGCTCGTTGAAAACTTCACGGCACTTATGGATGCTATCGTGAAGGCAAAGCCCGCTTCCGCAAAGGGTACGTATATTAAGAGCGTAACGCTTGCATCGACGATGGGGCCTGGCGTAAAAGTTGTTCCCAAGATGTAAGTAAAACGCATATATGCAGCGCAATACTACGTTGTTTCTCGGTTACGTACTATATGTACGCGTCCTTGAAACGCCTTGTCTTGCTTGCATCTCTGCGTTTTAAGAATGCGGAAAACAGCAGCGCAATACTACGTTGTTTCTCGGTTACGTACTATAATGTACGCGTCCTTGAAACGCCTTGTCTTGCTTGCATCTCTGCGTTTTAAGAATGCGGAAAACAAACACAAAAATATCTGAAAATATTTCTCAAAGGCAGCCAAAAATGCTTGACTGCCTTTGGAGAAGATGATATACTAATATAGTAAAAATCAACAGCCGTAGAAAACGAGCACCGAAAGGTTTGATGGAAACACTCGTCGAGGTATTGGGAATAAAGAACTTTTAGAAAGTGATTGTGTCCTTATGCCATGCGGCATAGGGTTATTTTTTATGTCAGGCGGAAACGCAAAAAGGCGTAACGCTTAAAGGAGGTAAAAAATTATGGCAAACGTAGAAGCTAAACAACAAATCGTAGAAGAAATTAAAGCGAAAATTCAAGCAAGCAAATCCATCGTTTTTGCTGACTACAACAAACTTACCGTTTTGGAAGTAACCGACCTTAGAAGAAAGTTTAAGGAAGCAAACTGCGAATACAAAGTTTACAAGAACACCCTTATGAGAAAGGCGTTCAACGAACTTGGTGTTAGTGATTTCGATGCAGACCTCAACGGCACGACGGCTGTTGTTTTCTGTGCAGACGAAACGAGCGGTGCTGCTATTTTCGCAAGAGAAACGAAAGCAAACCCTGCATTGGCTGAAAAGGTAATGCCCAAGTGTGCTTACGTTGAAAACAAATATCTTGACAAAGCTGGCGTAAAAGCATTGTCCGCGATTCCTTCCAAGGAAGTTCTTATCGCAAGATTGCTTGGTTGCTTGCAATCGCCCCTTTCCAAGTTTGTTGGCGTTTTGGACGCTATCGCAAAGCAGAAAGAAAGCAACTAATTTCTATTTAATTAAAAAAATCATTATAAAAAATCGGAGGATTATAAAATCATGGATGTACAGAAACTCATTGAAGACATTAAAGCTATGTCCGTTCTCGAATTGAACGAAGTTGTTAAAGCACTTGAAGAAGCATTTGGCGTAAGCGCAATGGTAGCAGCAGCTCCCGCAGCAGGTGGTGCAGCAGCAGACGCAGCTCCCGCAGCAGAAGAAAAGACGGAATTCGACGTTGTTCTTAAAGATATCGGTCCCAACAAGATCGCTATCATCAAGGTTGTACGTGAAGCTACTGGTCTTGGCCTTGCTGACGCTAAGAAAGCAGTTGAAGATATGGGTACGATTAAAGAAGCTATGCCCAAAGCTGACGCTGAAGCACTCGTTGCAAAACTTAAGGAAAACGGCGCTACGGCTGAACTTAAATAATTTAAGCTTTAAGAATAGAAAAGCGACTTGTCATTACGACAGGTCGTTTTTTTGTGACTTTTATTCTGTCGCGAGATTGCCGCGTCGCTACGCTCCTCGCAATGACATGGGGTGAGATTGCGTTCTGCTTCAGAATGACATGGTAGGGGAGGTAAAAAAACTCTCCGACTTAACGCGTTACAGCTAAGTCGGAGAGTTCGTATTTATTTAGGAGGTGTTAAAAAATTGTAATCATATTTTTAGTAGCCAATAGGGGAGCAAAAATTAATAATTTTCTGCTCTAACTTGGAAATAAGCCTGAGGATGTGCACAGATAGGGCATACGTCAGGAGCTTTCTTACCAACTACGATGTGGCCACAGTTCGAACACTGCCATACAGCGTCGCCGTCCTTGGAGAATACTAAGTCACCCTTTACGTTTGCAAGCAATTTCTTATATCTTTCTTCGTGTTCTTTTTCGATAGCTGCAACGCCTTCAAACAAAGCTGCGATATCGTCAAAGCCTTCTTCGCGTGCCGTCTTTGCAAAACCTGCATACATATCCGTCCATTCGTAGTTTTCACCTTCTGCTGCGGCTAAAAGGTTTTCAGCCGTAGAGGAGATTTCGCCGCCGTTCAACAACTTGAACCAAATTTTAGCGTGTTCTTGTTCGTTCTTAGCCGTTTCTTCAAAAATCGCTGCGATCTGTACAAAACCTTCTTTCTTTGCTTTGCTTGCGAAATAGGTGTACTTATTTCTTGCCTGCGATTCACCTGCAAATGCCGTCTGCAAGTTTGCTTCCGTCTGACTGCCCTTCAAGCAAGGTTTTGCTTCAAATTTACCGCTCTGCTTGCATACGGGGCATACGTCGGGTGCAACGTCTGCTTCTACTACGTGGTGACATACTGAACATTCGAATTTTTTCATAACTATTTACCTCTTTTTTATTTTCTTATTAGGATTAAGTTTTATTAACTGTTTATAGTATAATATAAAAATTTATGTTTGTCAATAGTTTTATTGAAAAATTTTAAAAATTTTTTTTAAATTTTTACATAAATTGGAATTTTTTAGCAAGAAAAAGAATAAAAAGGAAATTTTAACCAAAATTTAACAAAATAGTAATTTAAATTTAATAATAAAGGTCTATAATGATAAATAGGATAGCTTTAAAGGGGTAAAAACAAAGGAAGCTATTGACAAAAAAGGAAAAAGTTGATAAAATATTTTTGATATATATTTATATAATAAGGAAGAGAACGATTTTTAAAGAAAAAGAGTAGCCGTTTGGAGGCGGAAGAATGAAGCAACTTAGCGAACGAAAAAAGAAATGGATAGAAAGAACGGCGGAGAATGATCGAAGCTACAAATTGTTTTTGTATAATCGGTTTTTCATTTTTTTAATCCTTGTATTTTTACAGCTGGTTATTTCTATCGGTTTAGCATATTCAGTGGTTTACGATGCCTCGAGGGTAGGCATTATTTTGCAAGCCTTGTTATTAATCGCTGAATTGGTGTTCGTTTTGTACTTGATTAATAAAAACGACCGTCCATCCGAAAAATTAAACTGGATATTGTTAATACTCATCGTGCCCGTCGTTGGCGTGCCGGGGTATTTATTATACGGCGAGGGCAGGCAGACGCGTCGTATGCAAAGATTGACCAACCGAGCAAGAAAGGCAGATGAAAAACAACGTGAAGATATTTACGGTAAAAAACCTGTTTTTCAACCGCAAAACCGAGCTGATAGCATTTGTCGGTTCTTGGATTCGTATGCGAAATATCCCGTATTTACGGACGGTAGCGTGGATTATTACAAGAGCGGCGAGGAAATGTTCCCCGATATGCTGGAGGAACTGAAAAAAGCGGAAAAATTTATTCTTTTGGAATATTTTATTATTGCCGCGGGCAAGATGTGGAGTTCTATTTTAAAGGTTTTGTTGGAAAAAGCGGAACAAGGAGTGCAAATTCGTATTATCTATGATGATTTTGGTTGCATGATGACGTTGCCGCCTAAGTATAACGTGTATTTGGAAAGTTTGCATCCGAATATCAAATGTATGGCGTTTAATCATATCATTCCCGTGTTTACAGTGCGCATGAATAACCGCGACCATAGAAAAATTCTTGTGGTGGACGGGAAAGTTGCATTTACGGGCGGAATTAATCTTGCCGATGAATATATAGCGCAAAAAAGACGTTTTGGATATTGGAAAGATACCGGTTTGAAAATCACGGGCAACGCGGTGGGGTCGTTTACTTGGATGTTTTTCTACATGTGGAACGCTTTTCGTAAGGACAAGGAGAATTTAGGGGATTACGTATTGCCCTTAAAGGAAATGCCCAGCGAAAGGGAAACGAATTTCCGTGTGCAGCCTTACGATGATTCACCGCTTGATCGTATCAGTGTCGGCGCGGCGGTGTATACGGACATGATTTGCCGAGCGGAAAAGTACGTGTACATTTTTACGCCCTATTTAATTTTGGATGACGCCATGCGTACGGCGTTGTGTCAAGCGGCGATGCGCGGTGTGGACGTACGAATTGTGACGCCGGGGATTCCCGACAAGAAAATGATTTTCCGTTTAACGCGCGCTAATTACGGGATTTTGATGAAAGCAGGCGTGAAGATTTATGAATATACCCCCGGGTTTATCCACGCCAAAAGCATGGTTTGCGACGACGAGAGTGCCGTTGTGGGAACCATCAACCTCGATTATAGGAGTTTGTATTTGCATTTTGAAAATGCGGTGTATTTCTCCAATTGCGAAGCGGTGATGGCAGTGAAACGCGATTCGGAAGAAACGTTCGCGCTTTCCAAACGTTGCACCTCCGAAAACACAAAACGCGGTTTGGTCGGGAGATTGGTAGATTCTGTATTACGCCTGTTTGAAACGCTGTTATAATGATGGCGTAATATGCATAAAAAACAAAATGGGCATACCATGTACGCGTTGAAAATTGAAAAGCAGACAAAATCGGTGGTGGAATACCGCCGATTTTCATATTTTAAGAGGTTGCAGAGGATAAGAGAATGAAAATATTGTGAAAGGATGAAAAAAACCTTTCAAATGATTGACTTTATTTTATAAAAAAAATATAATAATGAAGTGATTAAGAGAATTTTTATAATATATAATATTATAAAAATTGTAAAATTATACGAAATTACAGAGGTGAATCGTAATGTCGAGTAAGACGGAAACAAAACAAAAAGGACTTATTAAAACGCTGCTCAAAAGCGTTAGGGAATTTAAAAAACCCTCGTTGATAACTCCTTTTTTTATGTTATTTGAAGCTTTTTGCGAATGCTTGATTCCTTTCTTTATGGCAAAGCTTATCGAGGCGATTGACGTAGAAGGGATTGAGGCATCTATGGCAATGCGGCATATTCTTACGTATGGCGGAATATTGTTGGGATTGGCGCTTTGCTCGTTGTTGAGCGGCGTATTGGCGGGTAGGTTTGCGGCGACGGCAAGCTGCGGTTTTGCGCGTAATCTTCGCCACGATTTGTTCTATAAAGTGCAAAAATTCTCGTTTGCCAACGTGGATAAATTTTCCACGTCTTCCTTGGTGACGAGATTGACAACGGACGTCACCAACGTGCAGCAATCCTATCAAATGTGTTTGCGCATCGTTATTCGAGTACCCTTGCAGTTCTTATTTGCCATCATCATGAGCTTTAACATGAACCCTCGCCTTGCTTGGATTTTCCTTGCAATCGTGCCTGTGTTGGCGTTGGTGTTGATATTAATTATGCGCTACGTGATGCCCTTTTTCCGTCGTATTTTCAAAAAGTATGATGCATTAAACAATTCCGTGCAGGAAAACGTTGGCGGTATTCGCGTAGTAAAATCCTTTGTGCGTGAAGACTATGAAAAGAAGAAATTTGAAAAAGCGGCAGGGGAGGTACGCGACGATTTCACCAAAGCGGAAAAAATCCTTGCGCTCAACAACCCGCTCATGACCTTCTTTCTCAACTTTGCTTCCATTTTAATTTCAGCATTCGCTGCGTATGCAATCATCGATAAGACCCATTGGGCAGCATTCGAGGGTTTTGGGAAAGGTCAATTATCCGCTTTGATTTCCTACGGCATACAAATGCTTTCTTGTCTTATGATGTTCTCGATGATTTTCGTGATGCTTTCCATGTCCTTGGAATCGGCAAGACGTATCGGCGAAGTGCTCAATCAAGAATCCGACCTCGTCAGCCCTGAAAACGGAGTGAAAGAGGTGAAAGACGGTTCTATTCGTTTTGAAAACGTGAATTTCAAATATTCGGAAAAAGCCAAGAAGTTTGCCCTTTCGGATATTCATTTGGATATAAAATCGGGTGAAACAGTGGGAATTTTAGGCGGTACGGGTTCGTCCAAAACAACGTTAATTCAATTAATTCCCCGTCTGTATGACGCGACGGAGGGGAACGTGTACGTCGGCGGTGTCAACGTCAAGGATTATGATTTAGACGTTTTGAGAAAGGAAGTCGCTGTTGTGTTGCAAAAGAACGTGCTCTTTTCAGGTACAATTAAAGAAAACCTGCGTTGGGGGAATAAAGAAGCGAGTGATGAGGAGCTTGTGCGTGTGGCAAAACTTGCGCAGGCGGACGAATTTATCCGTTCTTTCCCCGATGGCTATGATAGTTATATTGAACAGGGTGGTACGAACGTTTCGGGCGGTCAGAAACAACGTCTTTGTATTGCGCGTGCGTTGCTTAGAAAACCCAAAGTGCTGATATTGGACGATTCGACGTCGGCGGTGGATACCAAGACGGACGCGCTGATTCGTCAGGCGTTCAAGGAAGAAATACCCAACACCACGAAAATCATCATTGCGCAAAGAATTGCTTCTGTTGAACACGCCGATAAGATTATCGTGTTGGAAGGTGGCAAAATCCTTGCCTTTGGCAATCATGAAGAATTGATGAAAACCAGCGATATTTATAGAGAAACCTACGAAGCGCAAACGAAAGGCTCGCAGGAAAACGCAGAGGGAGGTGAGGCATAATGGCGGAAGCAAGAACGCAGGAAAGACGTCCTACCATGCCCAAAGGCCCGATGCGCGGACGCGGTATGCCCGTGCCCAAAGGCGCGATTAAAAAAGGCACGCTGAAAAGACTTCTAAAGACTGTTTTTAAATATTATAAATGGCAATTGGTGGCGGTTATTATTTGTATATTGCTCAGTTCTGTGGGCAGTTTGGTATCCTCTGTGTATATGCAACAGTTGGTGGATAAAGTCATCACGCCTGTGCTGGACCCCAAGACGTCTACGACGTTTGCGGACGTGCGCGGAACTTTCATAGGGCTTATCCTTATGATGGTGATTGTGTATTCGATTGTCGTGCTTACGGCATTTTTGCACACGCGTATCATGGCAACGGTGACGCAAGGTATGCTTTATCATTTGCGTACCGATATGTTTGCGAAAATGCAGACTTTGCCGATTAAATATTTCGACACGCACGCACACGGCGAAATCATGTCCGCTTATACCAACGATACGGACGCGACCCGTCAATTGATAGGTCAAAGTTTGCCTACCATTTTCAGTAGTTCGCTTACGTTGATTGTATCCGTTATTATCATGTTGACGTATAGTTTTTGGCTGTCGCTCGTGGTGTTTGTTTGTACGATTGGTATGACGGTGGTAGTGAAGAAAATCGGCGGAAACAGCGCGAAATTCATGGTGTCGCAACAAACCTCTTTGGCAAAAGAAGAGGGTTTTGTGGAAGAAATGATGAAGGGGCAGAAGGTCGTAAAAGTCTTTACGCATGAAGAACAGGCGAAAGAGGATTTTGACGTTTTAAACGAACAGCTCTTTAAGGACAGCGAACGCGCGCATATTTTCGGGAACATTCTCGGCCCGATTTTGGGGAATATCGGTAATTTCACTTACGTTTTACTCTCGATTATCGGCGGCGCGCTCTTTGCTTTGAACGTGCCGAATGTGAGCTTTGGTACGATTTTTGGCGGAGAAAAGGTGCTTGGAATCGGTATGATAGTTGCTTTCCTCGGTATTTCTCGCAACTTCACGCAGATTGTAAACCAGATGTCGCAGCAAATTTCCATGATTGCGATGGGTCTTGCGGGCGCGAGCCGTATTTTCACTTTGATGGATGAAGAGAGCGAATTTGACAATGGCTACGTTACCCTTGTCAACGCGAAATACAATGAGAATGGGGAATTGACGGAAACGACGGAGCGTACGGGGCTTTGGGCTTGGAAGCATTATCATAAAGCCGATGACACGACGACGTACACGCAACTGAAAGGGGATTTGGTGCTCGATAGTGTGGATTTTGGTTACGTGGAAGGAAAGCAAGTGTTGACGGACGTTACGCTGTATGCAAAACCTGGGCAGAAAATTGCCTTTGTCGGTGCGACGGGCGCGGGCAAAACAACGATTACCAACCTTATCAACCGTTTTTATGATATTGCTGACGGGAAGATTCGTTATGATGGTATTAACATCAATAAAATTCGCAAGAGCGACTTACGCCGTTCGCTGGGGATTGTTTTGCAGGATACCAATTTGTTTACGGGTACGGTAATGGAAAATATCCGTTACGGGCGTTTGGATGCAACGGACGAGGAGTGTATTGAAGCGGCGAAGCTTGCCAATGCAGACGATTTTATCTGTCGTTTACCCGACGGATATCAAACCATGCTGACGAATAACGGCGCGAACCTCTCGCAGGGTCAGAGACAGCTCTTGTCGA
>SVHQ01000068.1 GCA_015055785.1 Clostridiales bacterium
CCATACCTTCATTACGGAAAATACGGCCCACTTCATACACTTTATCCATACCGCCAACAATCAAACGCTTTAAGCAAAGCTCCGTTTCCACGCGCATGTACATATCTAAATCAAGTGCATTATGATGCGTTTTGAAAGGACGGGCATCTGCGCCGATTTCCAAAGGTAAAAGCGTAGGGGTATCCACTTCGAGATATCCTCTGCTGTCCAAGAAATTACGGATTTCTTTCAAAATCAACGAACGCTTGCGGAAAGTGTCACGTACGTCTTTGTTCATAATCAAATCCAAATGACGCAAACGGTATTTCATATCCTTATCCTGCAAACCGTTGTATTTTTCAGGTAAAGGAAGAAGGGATTTCGTCAACAACGTCAATTCGGTGACGTGTACAGACACTTCACCCGTCTGCGTTTTGAATACAAAACCCTTAAAACCAAAAATATCACCGATGTCGTAGTCTTTTTTATACGACATGTAATTTTCTTCCCCGATATCCTGACGGGTAACGTAAATCTGGATAGAGCCCGTTCTATCTGCAATATGCGAGAAGGATGCCTTACCCATAATACGGCGGGACATCATACGCCCAGCCATGCACACCGTCTTACCTTCGTAGGCTTCAAAATTATTTTTCACCGTTTCGCTGTCTGCGTCTACGGGATATTTCACCTGTTCGTAGGGGTTTTTGCCTTCTGAAACAAGCTTCGTCAGCTTTTCACGGCGGATTCTCGCCTGTTCAATGAGCTGTTCTTCTTCCGTCGCCTCTACGGGCGCGTTTACATTCTTATTTTCTTGCATTTGTAAACCTCTTAACTATATAATAAAGTATTTAGATATATACAAAATTGATTTTTTAGAAGAAACGGGGAAATGATTAGAAAATTTCCTTAATCGTCAATTTATATTCACCGTCGGGTGCCATAATTTTTACAACGTCGCCTACTTTATGCTTTAACAAAGCTGCGCCAACGGGGGATTCGTTGGAAATTTTGTTTTCCATTGCGTTTGCTTCCATCGAACCTGTGATTTCGTAAACCTCTTCCTCATCTAAATCTGCATCGTAAACCTTCACTTTCGAACCGATATGCACAAAAGAGTTGTCCGTTGTTGCTTCAATAATCACCGCGTTCTTGATTTTGTAATCCAACTCGTTGATTTCAATTTCGTTCATCGTCTGTTCGTTGCGCGCTGCGTCATATTCAGCGTTTTCCGAAAGGTCGCCATGACTTCTCGCCTCTGCAATACGCTCTACGATTTCTTGGCGTTTTACCGTTTGTAAATACTGCAAATGTTTCTTTGCTTCGTCGAACCCTTTTTGTGTCATTTCAAATTGCTGTTCTGCCATAAATTCCTCCTGTTCCACACTGTGATTTTCTCCCGATTTCTATCCGTTAGAGCCCGTTTCTTCGACCCCTTTCGGGCGAAAACACACGAAAAAAACCGTTCGCCTGCGGAACGTTAAAAATACCACCGTGACTTTTCAAAATGAAAGCCACGGTGTTTTATCTTTATTTGTAGGCTTATTATACTGTATTTTATGCCTTTTGTCAATGATTTTTGCCAGTTTTTAAAAGAATTTCACTTGTTTATAGCTTTTTACACACCATTATCGCAAAATTCGACGGCAATTTTATATATCTTACCGACAAAATAAGCAATGAGGTTTTTATTTTACCTTATTTAAATACGCCGACATACGGTCAAAGGCTTCCGAAAGCGCGTTCATGCTGGTCGCGTAAGAAATACGGACGTTGTTTTCGCCAAACTCCCCAAACGCGTTCCCCGGCACCACCGCCACCTTTTGCTGCTTTAACAAATCCCCAGCAAACGTTTCCGCATCCAAACCTGTCGAACGAACAGAGGGGAATGCATAAAAAGCTCCTCTCGGCTCAAAACAGTGGAAACCAATTTCATTTAAAGAATACAGCACGAATTTACGGCGTTTGTCGTAGGAATCGCGCATTTCTTCCACCATGGAAAAATTATCCGTAAAGCCGTCTTTCAAAGCTTCGATCGCCGCGTATTGCGACATGGTCGGCGCGCACATAATGCCATATTGATGAATTTTAAACATCGCCTCGTCGATTTCAGCGGGCGCACACACAAAACCCATTCTCCAACCGGTCATTGCAAAGGCTTTGGAAAAACCGCCCACGTAAATGCAACGTTCTTTCATACCGGGCAGGGAAACAATAGACGTATGCTTTCCGCCGTACGTCAGTTCCGCATAAATTTCGTCCGTGATAACAAGCAAATCGTGACGAATGATGATTTCTGCAATCGCTTTCAATTCTTCTTCCGTCATAATCGCTCCCGTCGGATTGTTAGGATAGGTGAGAATAATCGCTTTCGTCCTTTCCGTAATCGCCTTTTCAAGATATTCGGGTTTTAAAACGAAATTATCCTGCTCGCGGCACTCCACGTGCACGGGCGTACCATCCGACATAAACACAAGAGGGGAATAGGAAACGTAAGCAGGATCGGGAATCAACACTTCATCACCGCGCTCGATACAAGCACGCAAAGCAAGGTCGATTGCCTCACTACCGCCCACCGTCACCAAAATGTGTTTCGGGTCATATTCCAAACCAAAACGTTCGTTTAAATATCGGGAAATTAATTCAAGAAGATTGGGCAGACCGCGATTGCCTGTGTATTGCGTATATCCACGCTGCAAAGAGGTAATCGCCGCCGAACGCACCTTCCAAGGCGTGACAAAATCCGGCTCGCCCACGCCAAGCGAAATTGCACCCTCCGTTTCACGAACAATATCGAAAAATTTACGAATACCGCTCGGTTTTATCAATTTTGCTTTTTGATTTACAAAATCTCGCATAATTACTACCTTTTTTATAAAACGAGCATACCATGTATGCGTTGAAATTACTTTTTACGTCTTTTACTACCCTTGTTTTCTCTTACGCTTGAACAGATAAACGATGGTCTGCATCTTCTTTTTCCGTCAACACGCCTTCGATTTTATACTTCTTTAAAATGAAGTGCGTTGCCGTACTAATCACGCCGTCAAACGTCGAAATACGTTCGGAAACAAAACGGGAAACCTGCTGCAACGTCTTATCTTCGACGAACACTGCAAGGTCGTAAGCGCCGCTCATTAAATACACGGCTTTTACTTCGGGGAACGCGGCAATTTGACGGGCAATCCCATCAAAACCCTCTTTCTTTTTCGGCGTTACTTTCACTTCAATAAGCGCCTCTACAAGAGAATCTTCCGCCTTTTCACTGTTGATAATCGCGGTGTATTTTACAAGCAAACCGCTGTTTTCCATTTGCGCGATACAGTCTTTTACTTGCGCTTCTTCCAAAGACAACATTGCCGCGATTTTCTTTGCAGAAATACGTGCGTCTTCCGACAAAATATTCAAAATATCTCTTTCTAAAACCGTCATTTTACTGCTCCTATCTTTACTTTTCATTATAGTATATTTTCTAAAAACAAATGGTCATATCCCAAGCTTTCCACAAAATCGCGTTGCATAAATTTCACGTGGTTGAATTTTGCAAAATTGAAGATATGCGTTTTGGTGAGCACGGGGGTGGGAATATCCAACTCGTAACAAATATCCGTTAGATAATCGAAAAAATGGGAATACGTCAAGCGTTCCGGATTTTCGTATACGTATTGTTTTTTTATATGACCGTCCGTCATTAATTTTGCCCAGATTCGCATAACGCCTCCTATTAATCGAATCCATGTAATCCGAACAAAGATTTTGAAGGATAAAATCGAATCGCTACGGCGTTGAAATCCTTGAAAATACGCCTTGTATTTCCTGCCGCTTTCGCCTTGTATTTTCTTCGATTTTATCTATTGAAAATTGCTTCGCACCCAAAACGAGAAATTTTAAGATGATTTTGGGTGAGGAGGAAGCAATAATATCAACATATTATAATGACGACGAGCCAAAAAGGGCTTAAAATAGCCGTTTTGGGCTTATTCGGATTATATTGATTCGATTACATGATAATTATACACATTTTGATGGAAAAAGTAAACTGTTTCCACGGATATTTAGCATATTTTCATTTTGCCGAGAATAAGGTATTCTATCCTTTCTTTTTTCTTTGTAAATATAAAAATATTTTTTACAAAGAGAGGCAAAATTCGACAGTTTTATCGAAATTTTGACAGATTGGAATTGCTATGATAGAGAGGAAGAAAAATTGATTGTTTGTTTTCGTGCAAAACGTTTTTTGGGGAGTGCTTGCATCGCTCTTTCTCTGATAATTACCCTGCTCGCCGCGCTCTTTACCAACCTTTTTATTATTGAAAATAAAATGGGGGATTTTTCGCAAACGGTGGGGGCAGGTACGAGTTCAACGCGTTCTCTGCCTATCTATTCGGTGGATACAGAGGAGAAAAAAGTTGCCATTAGTTTCGATTGCGCTTGGGGTGTGGAGTACACCGATACGCTTTTGGATATCATGCAAAAAAACGACGTTCGCTGCACCTTTTTTGCCGTGCAATTTTGGGTGGAGAAATACCCCGAATACGTGCAAAAAATTGTTGCTGCCGGTCATGAAATGGGCACGCACAGCCGCACCCATTCATATATGAGCAAATTATCCGAAGAAAATATTCGCGATGAGCTTTCCACTTCCGCTCAAGCCATCGAAAAAATCACCAATCAAAAGGTGACCCTTTTTCGTCCACCTTACGGCGATTATGACGATTTATTAATCGACACCGCAAAAGACATGGGCTTATACACGATACAGTGGGACGTGGATTCTCTGGATTGGAAAAATTTATCGGGTACGGAAATTGCCCTGCGCGTTATCAACGGCGCGAAAAACGGCTCGATTATTCTTTGTCATAACAATGGTTTACATACAGCGGAATCTTTGTCTATGATTTTTTCCACTTTGAAAAACCGCGGTTATCAATTCGTGCCGATTGGCGAACTGATTTATAAGCAAGATTTCTATTTGGACCACACAGGCAAACAGCATAAAAACCCGTCTGCCTGAGAAAAACACAAGCAAATAATGAAAAAATTACAATTCGGAGGTTATTTTATGAACTACGTAACGGAAAAAAACAACAAGGTGTACGTGATGGGTGAAATCGTTAGCGACGCCACCTTTTCACACGAAGTGTATGGGGAAGGATTTTACGAATTCTTTGTGCGCGTCATGCGGCTCTCGGGGCAAGCAGATATTCTGCCCGTCACCCTTTCTGAACGCTTGATTCAAGGCGCTATGCTCGGCAAAGGCAAGACCATTTGCGCGCTCGGTCAATTTCGCAGCTATAACAAAATTGAGAACGGCAAATCTCGTTTGATGCTAACGGTGTTTGTTCGGGAACTTTTAGACGACCTTCCCGACAAAAATCCCAACAGCATTCTACTCAGCGGCTACATTTGCAAACCGCCCGTCTATCGCACCACGCCTTTCAATCGTGAAATTGCAGACGTGCTTATTGCCGTCAATCGTGCGTATAATAAATCTGATTATATTCCCTGCATCGCTTGGGGCAGAAACGCGCGTTTTGTGAAAAATTTAAACGTAGGGGACAGAATCGCCATTTCCGGCCGAATCCAAAGCCGCGAATATCAGAAAAAACTTTCCGATACGGAAACACGCACCATGACCGCTTACGAAGTGTCTGTGTCTAAACTGGCGGCGTTTGACCCCGGAGAAGATTTCGACATTGACAGCGAGTTCGATTTGTATTCCTTACAAAATAAAGCCTCCGAATCGGCTTTCGCTGCCACAGCTGAATAAAACCGTAGCTATTTAAAAAATAAAGCAGTCTTATATGGCTGTTTTATTTTTACTTTTACGCCTTGACAAAAACACAAAAACATGTTATCATGGCTTACGAAATTATCAAATTAAGCAAAAGGAGAAGGCTCATGCCCATTTCAAAAACGGATTTTGTCCGCGGTTTGCAATGCGAAAAAATGCTATGGTTGGACGCGCACTGTCCGCAAGAGCGAGTGATTCCACCCGAAGTGCAGGCGAAATTGGACGCAGGCAATGATTTTGGCGATAAAGCGATGGGCATTTTCGGCACATTCACCGAAACCACCTCTTTTAAAGAGGACGGCCGTTTGAATTATGCCGCTATGCTTGAAAAAACAAAAGCTCTGTTGGCGTCAAACGAATCGGTGATTTGCGAAGCCGCTTTTTCTTGGTACGGCAATTATTGTGCGGCAGATATTTTACGAAAAGTAGGTAACGCCTACGCTCTGTATGAAGTGAAAAACACCTTCGACGTGCGAAAGGAATTTATCACGGATTTGGGTTTTCAGCGTTTGATTTTACGCAAAAGCGGCGTTCCGCTTACCTCCTCTTTTTTAATCTTACGCGGCGATGATGAATCCTCTTTTAATGCAATAGAAAATACAGCGAAAAATGCAAAAGAGGTGGGGCAGGTACGCGTTGAATATATAAACCACGATGGCTTTTTATATAAAATCGTGGACGTTACGCGAGAGGCGAAGTTAATGGAACGAACGGCAGAAAGGGAAATATTCGCGCTTGGAAAAATAAAAAGAAAGGACGCTCTCTGCCCGAATATCTCCGTCGGCGAGCATTGTGATACACCCTATCGTTGTTGGTATTACGATTTTTGTAGAAAATAGAGCTTTCATTATATTATAAAAAGTCTTTACACTGCACCTTTATTAAGGTGCAGTTTTTTATAAAATCGACAAAATTCCACAGCGGTTTTTTCCTTTTTCCGTTCTATTCGTACTCATTATTTCATACAATAAAACAGAGCTAAAAAAGCAAAAAAGGAGAATTGTATGCACGAAGAAATAGATTATGCGGAAATGCTGGAAATCCCTGTTTCCACGGTGAACGTTATTAAAAAACCCAGCCGCCGTAAAAAGACCAAAACTACAAACCCTTCTTTCCATAATCCCTCTGCGCCCTTTACGCAAAACGAAAAATTCACGCAAAACGTTTTACGTGATTCTGTCATCGCGCAGGTGAACGACAAACTCAGCGACGAGCAAGAGCAATCCTTTATTTCCGATTACGCGCAAGAAAACGATATTGCTACGCCCCTTGAAATCACTGCCGACGCAGAACTTTTTGCCGAAAGCGCAAACAGCGACGGGCGATTAGATTTCGACCCTATCCCCGAACGCATCGACACCGTTCGCCTCTATTCCGAGGATAATAAACGCAGCCTTTGGGATAGATTCCGCTTGCGCGCGCGTGATTTCAGTTTATCGCCGCGCGAGGAAAATGAAGGGGGCAGGTATGCGACGAAATACAAAATCGAACCCTCGAAAGCAATTAAAATCACGTTGGATACAGAATTTGCGCTTGCGTGCGCGTTATGTGGCGTTATCTTCCTCACCAACGTCTTTATGCCCAACAGTGCTTTCAATACCTTTTTCCGTTCGATGAACGAGGGTAAGAGCAGCACCGCTGATGCACGCGCTTACACCGATTTCACCCTTTCTCCTGTCGTAAGCGAACTTTCTAATGCAGAATTAAATCTCTCCCCTACGGGCGTTCTTTCTTTCACGGAAGAGGGTTGCGTTTATCCTGGTGCCGACGGGAAAATTGCGGCTATTGAAAAATCAAAAGACGGTACACACCGCGTTAAAATTTCCTATTCCGATTCGTTTACGGGGGTGATAAACGGGCTTGATTACGTTTATTATGCAATTGGTGATGAAGTGAAAGCCAACGTCCCCTTGGGGTATTCGGACGGTGAAGCGGAAGTGCAAGTGACGATGTATTCGGAAGGCGTTCTGCTCAACTGTTTTGAATTGACGGAAGAAAATTGCCTTGCATGGCTTGAAGAAAATTGAGGAGGCAAACGATTGTCTTCCCTTCTCCGATTAAAAAAGCGGCAGTCGAAGAGCTGTCGCTTTTCTGTTAAAAATCCAAAAAAAACTTCGCACACCCCATTGACAAAAAACTCTAACAAAAGTCAAGACAAACTTATAAACGTGTTTCGATTGCACCCTTTGTTTTTATTAGTCGGGTTCTGGTATTGTTTAAAAGGGGAGCTGTTTTTATTTTTGCTCAGTGCTTTGGTTGCCATTCAGCACGAGTGTGCGCACGCGTTTGCCGCCGCAAAATTGGGCTATAGATTAAATGCAATCGTGCTGATGCCTTTCGGCGCGGTAATCGACGGCGATCTTCACGGTATCTCTTTAAAAGACGAAATTTTCGTTGCCGTTTGCGGCCCTTTGTGCAACCTCATCACAGCCATATTTTTTATAGCAATTTGGTGGTTACACCCCACCATGTACGCGTTCACAGACACCGCTTGCTATTCTTCCCTATCCATTGCGCTGGTCAATTTACTGCCTGCTTAGCCTTTGGACGGCGGCAGAATTTTAAAATGCCTGCTCGCAAAGCATTTCCTAAATCGCACCACAGAGGAGCGCAAAGCCGAACAAAAAGCTTATAAAATCTGCCGTTGGATCACACTGTTTTTTGCA
>SVHQ01000069.1 GCA_015055785.1 Clostridiales bacterium
TGGGCTGATAACCCGTATCTTGACAGGGCGGAGATAGAAGCTTTTGAAAAAAGCCTTGATGAACGGACTTTGCAGGCGCGTCGCTATGGACGTTTTGCAACGGCGGCTGAGGGGCTGGTGTATCCTGAATTTGACGAGGCGGTGCATGTGATCGAGCCGTTTGCCATTCCCGAGGATTGGCAGGACATCATTTCTATCGACCCTGGTTTAAACAATCCTTTATCGGCGCATTGGTATGCAGTGGATTTTGATGATAACGTTTACGTAGTATATGAACATTATGCGGCTGGGAAAGACGTGGATTTTCATGCGGAAGCGATTAAAAATATCTGCGCAAAAATCGGCTGGAAAACGGACGGGAAAGGGCGTGTGCGGGCTTTGATTGACAGCGCGGCAAAACAACGGACTTTGGCTGGGGTCAAAAGTGTTGTGGAGCTTTTTTATGAGCGCGGCATACTCGTAAATCCAGAAGTGGAGAAGGATCTCTTTTCGGGGATTGCGAGGGTGAAGAGCTATCTCAATCAGAAAAATGGGTTGCCGAATTTGTATATTTTTAATACTTGTCCGCATTTGATTTCCGAATTGAAAGGGTATTACTGGGGGAATGGTGACGTGCCAAGAAAAGTGGACGATCATAGTTTGGACGAGATGCGGTATTATTTGATGAGCCGACCGAAAAAAACGCCTGCGATTGAGGAGAAAACGGCGATCCAGAGGGATAAAGAACGGCGGCTGAGGAGAATCAAAGGAAAGCTGTATCATGGTTGATTTTTAAAAAATGAGGTGGGCAGGTATGCGTTGAATGATATTTTTTAGATTGAGGTGAGGTTGTGAAAGAGAAGATGAAGGAAGAAAAAATCAGCGATGCCTTGTTGAAGGTGGCGCTGGGGTATCAGGTGGCGGAAGTGACGGAGGAATATGCCGAGGTGGACGGGGAACTCAAGCTGACCAAAAGAAAAAAGACAAAAAAGGATATTCCGCCTGATTTGAAAGCGGTGCAATTGCTGCTTTCGAGTGAAAATGAGGGGAATTACAGCGGTTGGTCGGATGAGCAGTTGCAAGAGGAAAAGGAAAGATTGTTGAAAGAATTGCAGGAAAAACAGTCGGGGAAGGAAAAAGAGATTGAGGCGAAAGACGTGGACGAGGGTACGGAAAAAACGTTGTCGAAAAGGGTGGTAAAAACGAAAAAGGTGGCAGGCAGTGTTGAGTTGAATGTAAAAAAGCCCAGACCGAAGCCAAGAAAACGCGTGGTGCGGAAAACGCCTCAGACGGACATGGTAAAACATTTGAAGGAGTAAAGGAGGACGTATGGTTTTTGAAAAAGCGGATTTTTCCGCAGAGGAAAGAAAAAAGGCGAAAGAACGCGAAGAGGCGCGTATCGCAAAAGACGTGACGGAGGATTTTGAAAGACGCAGAGAGGCGCGCCGCATGGTGGAGAATGGTTGGGTGTTGAATATGAATTTCTTTGGTGGGAATCAGTATTGCGACATCTCACCCTTTGGCGGTGTTGTCGAAGAAGATCAGCAGTTTTATTGGCAATCGCGCAGGGTGTTTAACCATATCGCGCCTACCATCGATTCGAGAATTGCAAAGCTTGAAAAACGCAAACCTGAATTGAAGGTGCGCGCCTTTTCCGACGAGGATGGCGACGTGCAGGCGGCAAAGCTTGCGACGGGAGTTTTGAAATACGTGCAGGAACGAATCGGTCTTGGCGAAATTGTATCGAAAGGTATTGTTTGGTCGGAGACGTGCGGCAGTGCTTTCTATAAGATACTTTGGGCGGAAGACGGCGGCAGACAAGTGGCGGTGGATGCGGAAAATAAGCCCGTTTTTGAGGGGGAAGTGCAGGTGCGTGCCGTGTCGCCGTTTGAGATTTTCCCCGACCGTTTGGACGCGGAGGATATGGAAGAGCTGGATAGTTTGATTCATGCGCAAGCCGTGACGGTGGATTATATTTTTGAGCGTTTTGGCGTGGCGATGAAGGGGCAGCCGATTACCGAGCTTTCCTTATGCAGCGAGCCCTCTGCTTCAAAAATGTTTATCGAAGGACAAGCTTTGAAAAAACAGACGGTGAAAGATGGCGTGATTCTTTTGGAACGCTATACGAAGCCAAATAAAGAGAATCCCGAGGGAAAATTGGAAATTGTTGCCGGTGGTAAATTGCTTTATTCTGGGGCTTTGCCCTATATCAACAGTGAGCGCGGTCAAAGAACTTTCCCGTTTGTTAAGCAGGATTGCTTGAGCTTGCCAGGGGCGTTCTTTGCAAGTAGCGTCATCGACCGTATGATTCCCGTGCAGAGGGCTTATAATGCTGTGCGCAACCGCAAGCATGAGTTTTTGAATCGATTGTCAATGGGTGTATTGACGGTGGAGGACGGTTCTGTGGACGTGGAGGAATTGTCGGAGGAGGGGTTGTTGCCCGGGAAAATTCTCGTTTACCGTCAAGGCGGTAAGGCACCTGAAATGCTCGATTGCGGCAATGTGCCTTCGGAATTTAAAGACGAAGAGGAGTGGTTGGAAAAGGAGTTTGCACTGGTGAGCGGCGTGAGTGACCTTTCGCAAAATTCTACCCCTACCCGTGTGACGAGTGCGACGGGGCTGCAATTGCTCCTTTCGCAAGATGAATCGAGGCTGTCTGCGACGATGGCGAGCATTGATAGGGCGATGAAAGAGGTGGCGCGACAGATTTTGAGACTGTATCGACAGTTTGCAGGGACGGCGCGTTTGATGACGTTGACGGGCGAGAATAAGAAAACGCAGGTGTATTATTTTAATGCGGCAAATTTGGCAGTGAACGACGTGCAGTTTGAATCGCAGGAAGCGGCGAGCGCGGAAGAAAAACGAGAAATCTTGTTGAAATTATACGATGCAGGGTTGCTTGCAGATGAGAATGGGAAAATTTCTGCTGAGAATAAGAACAGAATTTTGGAAGCGTTTGGGTTTGGCAGTTATGAAAACGCCAAGGATATCTCTGCTTTGCATATCGCAAAGGCAAGCGAGGAAAATTTGGATATGCGCACGAAAGAGGTGCAGGTGGACGTTTACGACGAACACGATTTGCACGTTGTCGAACATACGCGTTATTTGCTGAGTGCGGAATTTAAAAATGCGCCCAACAAGGACGTATTAAAACAAAAATATTTGGCACACATTGACGAACATAAGAAAATGAAGAAACAAGCTTAAAGAATAGAAGTAGGAGGAATAAGGATATGAATCAAGAGGATAACGTTTACGAGGAAACGACTCTAACGGAGGGAACGAAGACGATGAACATGGGCGCAGAGGAGAAAATGCGGACCAAAAACACCTCGGCGGTTTTAGGGAAGTTTAAGGACGTGGACGCCCTTGCACAAGCGTACAATGCGTTGCAGGCGGAGTTTACGAGACGCAGTCAGCGGCTAAAAGAATTAGAGCGCAAAACGGAAAATCAAAACGCGGAAATAAGTGGGGCAAAGCAGGAAAACGTGAACGTTCTTGGGGTGGAAAAGCTCCGTAAGAATGCGAAAGTGAAAAGAGCCCAAGCAAAACAGTTCGATGCATTTTTGGCGGATGTTGTTGCGGAAAAGGACGCGGGAAAGGACGCGGAAAGACCCGTTGTTGCGGATTCTAACGTGAGCGAACAAGAAAACTTGCAGACGGAAAATTTACAAGCGGAAAATTTTCAAACGGAAAACGCGCCGAAAGAAGATGAAATGCTTGTAAAAGCTTTTGCATTGGATGCGCTTGATAACGAAAAGCCTGAAAACGTTGAAATGAGAGACGTTTCGGCTGAAAACGAAGAAGAACTGATGGCGAAAGAGAGAGAAAGGATGCAATCAACGACGCGGTTTAATCATGATACGGCTGTGGTTGAAGGGCAGAGAAGGGCGGAAAGGTCTGTCGCAGAGAACGGAGCGTCTCTTCTTTCGTCGGAAGGTCTTTATGAAAAAGTGTTGGAAAACGAGCAGGTGCGACTTCGTATTATCGGAGAGTATTTGGCTTCGATTGGAAAATCGGGAGTGCCTGTCACTTGCGGAAATGCAGGGATTTTAACTGCGCCGCCGATGCGTGCGAAAAGCATTGCGGATGCGGGCGGTATGGCTTTACATTATTTTAAAACGGAAACAGGCAAGTAAAGCAAAATGCGTAGTGACGCAAAAAATATTAAAATATTTGTGAAATAAGGAGAATTATTATATGGTAACTATTCAGACGGCAGATAATGCTTTGAAATCTTTTTATCTTGATGCGGTGTCGGAAGCTTTGGACATGAAAACAAACCCTTTCTTGGCGCAGGTGCAACGCACCACGTCCGACGTTGTAGGCAAAGACGTGCGTAAGTTGGTGAAGGTCGGCGTTACAGGCGGTATTGGTGCAGGCAGTGAAACGGGTGATCTTCCTACGGCTTCGGCAAGCGATTACGTGCAGTTTGTCGCGCCCTTGAAGAATCTTTACGGTACGATTGAAATTTCTGATAAGGCAGTGCGTGCTTCCGCAAACAATGAGGGTGCGTTTGTCAATCTCTTAAACGATGAAATGCAAACCCTTGTAAAAACGGCGTCGTATAATTTTGGCCGTATGCTTTTTGGGAACGGTACGGGTATGATCGCGACGGTGGAAAACGTTAATTCGAAAAATACGATTACGTTATCTTCCGTAAAAGGACTTGTGGAAGGCATGATTGTGGAATGCTATGATCCTATGATGGAACCGTTGAGTGGCTGTGTAAACATGAAAATTGTGGAAGTGGATAGAAGTCTCAAAAAGATTAAAGTGGAATGCGCTACCGATTTGAATACGAACGTTTTGCCTCTTGGTTCGCTTGTAATTATGCAGGGTTCGGCAAATAATGAAATTACGGGTATTGACGCGTTGTTTGACGAATATACCGAAGAATTGTATGGCGTTTCGAAGAATAAAGGTGTGATGAAAGCTTATATTCAAGAAGACGTAGGGGATATTTCCGAAAATATCATTCAAAAAACCATTGATGATATCGAAGAAACTTCTGGTAGCCGTGTCAACTTCATGATTTGTTCTTGGGGGGTAAGACGTGCTATTTTGGATTACTATCGTCAAAATAATATGAAATTGCCCACTATGGACGTGAATGGCTTTACGGCAATTGATTTCAATGGTATTCCTATCGTGACGGATAGATTCTGTCCGGAAGGGACCCTCTATTTGCTTAATACGGACGATTTCAAAGTGCATCAGCTTTGCGATTGGCAATGGTTGGAGGGGGAAGATGGGAAGATTTTGAAACAAATTCCCGGAAAACCCGTTTATACGGCTACGCTTGTTAAGTATGCAGAATTGATTTGTGCTCGTCCTTGCGGTCAGGGTAAATTGACGGGTATTACCGAAATGTAAACATCCGTAAATTTGTTTATGGATAGGATTTGAGGCACCCATGTACGAGTTGAATCGGTATATGGGTGCCGATTTTTTAAAAGGAGGAAGTGAATATGACGGTGAGAGAAGTCGTGATGTTGGCGGCGGAAGAATTAAGAATAGCTTCGGAAGTGGCAGAGTATTTCGATGGGATAAGTACTATCGGAAAAGAGAAAGCGGAACTTTTACTGACTTGCTTTAATGTTGTGGAAAATGAGCTGGCGTTGGATTATCTGCCTTTGAATGCAGAAGAAAAAATAAGTTCTGTCACAGGGGAAATACAGTTTAGTCAATTAAAAAATTCGCCTGTGAGGATTTTGCAGGTGACGAATGCGAAGGGGGAAGTGTTAGAATTTTCATTATTCCCTAAATACTTAAAGACGCACAAAGGTGTTGTGTATGTTTCTTATACTTATACGCCTGCGACAAAAACAATCAACGACGAGAGTGATTTTTCGATGAATATATCTTCACGTTTGATGGCGTATGGGATTGCGGCGGAATACACCATGGCAATGGGTGAGTTTGGTGAATCCAGCCTTTGGGATAAAAAATATAAAGACGCTATCGAAGCAGCCTATCAAATGAAATCCGGTGGAAAAATTGCGGCGAGAAGGTGGGCATGATGAGAAAAAACACAAAAACGGCGTTGCAAGCAAAAAGTAAAATTAAGCACGTGGTGTACGATCGATTTTCAACTTTTGCGGCGGATGACGGAAATGGAACGTTGGGGGCTTTAGAAACAATCAACTGCACAACAGTGGATGGGGCGTTAAAGGCTGGCTTGGGGATGACTCCTTTTTATACCTATAACGAAGAGTTATTTCCTTACGAAAAAAATGAGCCCAAAGTCTACTTTTCTAAACAAGATCCCTCTACGAGTGTGATACACATGAGCGTTATAACGCAGAACGGTATCGGGTATTACTTGGATGAAGAGGAATCGCTTACAATAGAGTATAAACGGTATATGCAACAAATGCAGGCTTTTGAAAGCTTTTTAGAAGATGGTTCAAATATACTGATTGTTGTCGGGGGAGGCGGTTTATTTAAATATGAAAAGGGTGTCGAAAAAAGAAGCGATGTGAGAAACATTAGAAAAGGCGTACTTTTTAACAACAGACTGTATTTGATGCAAAATGTGCATACGTTCCTTTATTCTGATGTTTGTGATTATTTTAATTTTGATGCGACGTCAGATGATAGCGGTTCTATTAATTTGCCGTTTAATATGACGGATGTTAAGGCTATGGTTGAGTTTAACGGTAATATTTATGTATTTTATGAATTTGACATCGTGGAAATAAAAATTGCCGGTTCGTCACGAGAATTTAAAGTGTCAAAGATCTTTTATGGTGGCGGCAGGATTTGCAATGATGCCGTGGGGAAATTTGGCGATAAACTGTGTATTCTTGCAGAGGATGGTGTGTATTTCTTCGACGGAAAAACAACTAAAAAGGTCTTTGAAAAATTGAATATTAAGCCCATGCAACACAGTCTTTTTTTTGGACACGCCACCTGCGCTGGAAAATATTTGCTGCGATACCAAGACCAAGATGGTGTGGATAAATCGGTGGTGTTATATCCTGATGGTGAGTATGGCTATTATACGACCTGTTTTAAAGGTTTGGGCAGGTACAGGGGAAGAGTTTTTTGTGTCTATAATAATTTGCTCTATAACATCGAGGAAAACGTTTCCATGCCAAGCGGTGAGTTTCGCTATTTTCATTCGGTAGAACAAGATTTTGGCGTGAAGGGAAAGAAAACGCTCAAATCACTGCATTTTGAAGGGGAGGGAGCGCTTGCTGTGGATATTTACGCCGATGGCGAGAGAAAAATCTATAAAACCTATTTATCGTTTGAGGACGGAAAAGCAGTGCTGAATCTGAATATGCGTGGGGAAAAATTTGTTGTACGGTTTTGGGTGTTCACCAATTCGAGTATCCGAAAAATGACCGCTGAAGTAGAGTATTTGGAATAAAGGAGGGGAGAAAAGATGGTGATTGATATTATTTCCTATACGGACGCACAATTTGCTGCGTTGACAGAGGAACAATTGTTGCAAGTAAAAAGTGCGCAGTTAAAGAAAAATCGCTTGACGGCAAAGCTGCAAACGGATTTGCAAAAAGAGAAACATCGTTTAATAGAGAATGGTACCTATCTTTCGACTATGTGGCAAAAAATACAATCCCAGTTGCGCTCGGTTTATGAGCAAGAAGTGGCAAATATTCGCGATGCGTTGCTGTTTTATTTGCGGTTTGCGGCAAAACCCGAAGATTCGGAAACGGGTGACGTGCCTTATACGGTGGATTATTCTTTGTCGGACGTTGAGCGTTTTAATATTGTTAAGACGTATTATGAAGCGACTTATTCTGATGGTGTGGAACGGTTTGCAGCATTTAAAGAGGATAAAATTGCGCCACAGTATTTGGGAGAATTGTATGCTCCTTTGTATGATTATTTTCTTGAAGATACGTGAGAATTAAGGAATTAATTATATAAGAATTTACAACTAAATATCTAAAATGAACCCACCAGGTATGCGTTGAATGGTGGGTTCTTCGTTTTTTATGTGCGTGAAGCGGTGTGGTAAGGTGACATTAGTGGGGCGTTTTTTTATGTGGGTCCGCTTTTATGACAAAAAACGGCAAGAGATGTTTGTTTTATAAGAATTTTTTTAATAATCCAGCAGAGAAAGGGTGAAAAAAATGTCTTTGTTCTCTTGCGTTTTTTATGAAAATTTGTTATAATGCTATATGGAAAAATTTATTTTGGTAAGGAGTGCTTGTTATGCCTACGATTGCCGTTAAAAAATTAGATGAACGCGCTGTGTTGCCAACGTACGGTTCGGAATTTGCCGCGGGGGCGGATTTGTATGCTCTTTTGGATGATGAGGTGGTGTTTGCGCCCAATGAAACAAAGCTTATCCATACGGGTTTGGCGATGGAAATTCCTGAGGGATATGCAGGTTTGATTTACGCACGGAGCGGACTTGCAAGCAAACGTGGGC
>SVHQ01000070.1 GCA_015055785.1 Clostridiales bacterium
CCATGGAAACGGCGATGGAAAATTGTGGGAACATATACGATTCGCATTTGTCGCAATAGGGGATTAGACCTTCATTTTCGCAAAATCTAAGCGTCAACTTTTGTCCACATTCTCTGCAATACATAAAAAATCCTCCTTTTGTTATTTTGTCACTATATTATAATACTCCTTTTATAGAATTTTGTCAATAGGGTTTTGAAAATTTGACGGATTTTTTACTTTTTTTGACAAATGAGCCCACCATGTACGCGTTGAGTATATTGTTTTAATAAATATAGGGGGCATGTATGCGTTGAAAAAAAGTGTTTTTTGTTTGTTTTTATTTTTGAGGTGGGTAATACTGCTTGACAATGATGTATAAATACGCTATAATAAAGCGTAACATAAAAAAGTTGCGAAGGGCGTTTTTACAGGAATAAAGTAAAAATGCTCGGTTTTTTCGCGTTTTTAACTTTTCTATGTATGCGATTCATTCACGGATAAAACCAAAGGAGAACGTATAAATATGCTTACATCTATTTGCGGTATTAACTGGGGCGACGAAGGCAAAGGCAGAATGGTAGACCTTCTCAGCGAAAAATTTGACGTTGTATGTCGTTATCAAGGTGGTAATAACGCTGGTCATACGGTTATCAACGAACGCGGTAAATTCATTTTGAATCTTTTGCCGTCGGGCATTTTGCGTGAGGACGTTGTCAACGTTATGGGCCCTGGTATGGTAATCGATATCAAACACCTTTGCGGTGAAATGGCAAGATTGCAAGAGGCGGGTATTAAAATTACCCCTGAGAATTTGAAGATTTCCGATCGCGCGGTCATCACCATGCCTTATAACGTTTTACAAGACTGTTTGGAAGAAGATCGTCTTGCAGGCAAAAAATTCGGTTCCACGCGCCGTGGTATTGCACCCGTTTATGCCGATAAATATTATAAAAAAGCTTTCCGCATGGGCGAGCTTTTGAATACGGAACGCCTTTACAAGCGCGTTGCGGACATTGTAGAATGGAAAAATCTCACCGTTGTAGGCGGTTATCATGCAGAAGCTGTAAAAACGGAAGATATCATTGCATATTTCGAAGAGTTTGGCAAGCAGCTTGCACCTTTTGTATGCGACGTTGGTTTGTACTTAACGGAAGCGAACGCACAGGGCAAAGATATCATGTTTGAAGCACAGCTTGGTGCAATGCGTGATATCGATTTCGGGATTCATCCCTATACGTCCTCGTCCTCGACGATTGCGGCTTATGCGCCGATCGGTGCAGGTGTACCGCAGTTGCAGCTTACCAATTCCATCGGTATTATGAAAGCATATTCTACATGTGTGGGTGAAGGACCTTTTACAGCAGAATATTTCGACGAAAAAGCCAAAAAACTTCGTGATTTGGGCGGCGAGTACGGCGCGGCGACAGGCAGACCCCGTCGTGTTGGACCTTTCGATATCGTAGCTTCCCGTTATGGTATTCGTTGTCAAGGCGCAACGGAAATCGCGCTCACCAAAATGGACGTTTTGTCTGCTTATGAGGAAATCGAAGTTTGTGTAGCGTATGAATTGAACGGTGAAATTATTCACGAGTTCCCCTTCGTGGACGTTTTGGACGATTGCAAACCTGTTTTCAAAACGGTGAAAGGTTGGAATTGCGACATTTCTAAATGCCGTAAAGTAGAGGATTTACCCAAAGAAGCGCTCGATTATGTTCGTTATTTGGAAGAAGCTTGCGGCTGTAAGATTAAATACGTATCGGTTGGGGCGGAACGCGACGCTTATATTGAGATGTATTAAGGAGCGAAATGCGTATAGCATTTTACCGAAACCAACAAGCGTATAGCATGGAACATGGCATCTTGGCATAAAATGGCAGAGCTTGCCCCTGCTTAAAATAAACCAACTAAAATCGGCTCGTAGCGATACGGGTCGATTCTTTTCTATAAGTGATTTGAATAGTTCATATAAAAAATAATAAAAATATTTCGGCTGAATTTTTTATTATAAACGCTTGAAAAAGCGAAAAGCAAGTGTTATAATAAAGAAGATAGGCTAAAACCTAAGAGGTAGAAAAATGAGTATTCGCATTGGGATTTACGGTTACGGCAATCTTGGCCGCGGCGTAGAGCTTGCAATTCAACAAAATCCTGATTTAACAGCGGTGGGGGTGTTCACAAGGCGCGCACCTGAAACGGTGAAAACACTGACGGGAGTTCCCGTGTATTCGGCGGCGGACGTTTTGAAAATGAAAGAGGGAATCGACGTGATGATCCTTTGTGGCGGCAGCGCGACCGATTTGCCTAAGCACACGCCCGATTTAGCGCAGTATTTCAACGTAGTAGACAGTTTTGACACCCACGCGAAAATTCCTCAGCACTTAAACGCAGTGCATGAAGTGGCGGAAAAAGCGAAAACTACGGCTTTGATTTCGGCTGGTTGGGACCCTGGTATGTTTTCCTTGGCGCGTTTGTATTCAGGCGCGATTTTAAGCGACGGCTCGGATTATACTTTTTGGGGTAAAGGGGTCAGCCAAGGACATTCCGATGCCATTCGCCGTATTGAGGGTGTGTTGGACGCAAGACAATTCACCATTCCCGTGCAAGAGGTGTTGGATAAAGTACGTGCAGGAGAAAAGCCGACTTTGGCGACGAACGAAAAGCATGAAAGAGAATGTTTTGTCGTGGTGAAAGAGGGCGCGGATAAAGCTCGTATTGAACAAGAAATTAAAACAATGCCCAACTATTTTGCCGATTACAATACGACGGTGCATTTCATTTCCCAAGAGGAATTGAATGAAAAATATAGCGGACTTCCCCACGGCGGTGTAGTGGTTAGAAGCGGTGTGACGGGTGCGCAAAAACAGAACAAACATATTATAGAATATTCCTTGAAATTGGATTCCAATCCCGAGTTCACCGCATCGGTGTTGGTGGCGTGCGCAAGAGCGGTTTTCCGCATGAATGAGCAGGGCATGTACGGATGTAAGACGATGTTAGACGTACCGCCTATCTATTTTTCCGCAAAAAAAAGAGAAGATTTAATCGCTTCGCTTTTATAAAAAATCATATTAAAAATCAGCCGCGTTCGAGTATTCGAACGCGGTTTTACTTTGTAAAAATGTCTGTTTAATTCCTAAGGTTTAATGCTTTAATCATTTGCCCGACGTATTGTACGGGGATAAGCTCGATTTGGTCTTTGTATTTTTCGCAAGCTTTCATGCTTTTTGCGGGAAGTATCACTCGTTTAAAGCCCGTTTTAATACATTCATTCACGCGTTTATCGGCGCGCGTAACGGGTCGCACTTCGCCCGTTAAACCTACTTCCCCAAACAGAGCGGTGTATTTATCGATTGGCACGTCGTTTGCCGCACTGGCAAGCGCGGCGCAAATCGCCAAATCCACGGACGGTTCGTCTAAACGAATGCCGCCCATTGCGTTCACATACACGTCCGACGTGTAAAAGGGAATACCGCAACGCTTTTCCAAAACAGCAATCAAAACAACAAGTTTATTATAATCGACGCCAAGGCTCATACGGCGGGGCTGACCGAAAGGGGTTTTGGAAATCAACGTTTGAATTTCCACGTTCATGCAACGGTTTCCGCTCTCGGACGGCGTAACCGACGAGCCTGCTGCAATCCCGCGCGTATCGGAAAGGAAAATGTCTGCATAATCGCTCACGCTCTTCACGCCCGTGTCCGTCATCTCGAACACGCCTACCTCTTGAGCCGAACCGAAACGGTTTTTTACGGCGCGGAGCAGTTTAAAATTATCCTCTTGTTGACCCTCGAAATAGAGCACGGTGTCCATGATATGTTCAAGAACTTTCGGGCCTGCCAACGAACCCTCTTTCGTCACGTGACCGATGATGAAAAAGGTGATATTTTGTGATTTTGCAATTCGCATGAGTTTGGCGGCGCATTCACGCACTTGCCCCACGGAGCCTGCTGCCGAGGACATACTTTCCGTGTAAATTGCTTGTACAGAGTCGATAACGACGAATTTACTTTCGCCGATTGCCGCTTCGATATCCTCAAGGCAAGTTTCATTTAACAACAAAAGATTATCCGAATCAAGCCCAAGGCGTTCGCAACGCATTTTTACTTGCGAACAGCTTTCCTCTGCGGAAACGTAGAGGGTGGGGGAACCCTGCGTTTTTGCAAGATGTGCCGCCACTTGCGTCAACAGAGTGGATTTGCCGATACCAGGGTCACCGCCAAGCAACACGAGAGAGCCGCGAACAATGCCGCCACCGAGCACGTTATCAAATTCTGAAATCCCGCTTTTTACGCGGTCAAATTTTTCATAACCAATCTTAGAAAGAGGGAGTGCGCGAGGTTTCAACTCGTACATGCCCCGTCTATTTTCCGTTTTTGAGGTGTCTGCGGTGCGGACAATTTCTTCCTGCATGGTATTGAAATTTCCACAATCGGGGCACTTGCCCAGCCATTTCGGGGCAACGCAACCGCATTCACTGCAGACGTATTGTGTTGTGGGAGCTTTTTGTTTGGTTGCCATATTGAATTTACCTCAAATCATCTAAATAGGAATACAGAAACTGAATTTCTTGTCGGCGGAGTATTATTTTTTTAATAAGACGTATGCATTTACGGTGATGCCTTTGCCCTCGCCTACGTAGCCAAGCCCCTCGTTCGTGCCAGCACTAATGCCGATGTGTGCAGGGTCGATTCGCAATACGGACGAAAGATTATTTTTCATATCGTCGATGTATTTTGCTAAACGGGGTTTTTCCGCTTGAATGGCAATGGAGAGGTTTTGTACTTTCAACCCCTGCTCTTTAATCAAGGACAGCACGTGTTTGAGCATTTCCATGGAATTTGCACCCCGCCATTTTTCATCCGTGTCGGGGAAATAATGCCCAATATCCTTTAATCCTGCCGCGGACAGCAAAGCGTCCATCAAAGCATGCACCAAAACGTCGCCGTCGCTGTGCGCCACCAAACCGCTTTGAGAGGGGATTTTAACGCCTGCCAAAACAATGAAATCCTGTTCTTTTCCAAACGCGTGCGTATCAATGCCAAAGCCACATCTTTCCGCTCCGCTATTAAAATCTTCTGCGTACGTGAGCTTGATATTCTTCACACTGCCGCTGCAAATACGAGGTGCGCCGCAATAATCGGCAAATACGGAAGAATCGTCCGTGTAGCCGCATTTCTCGCTCTCAAAAGCGCGCGAATAGGCATACGTAATGTTTTCACGGAAAAAACCCTGCGGCGTTTGAATTTGGCGAAGAGTATCGCGGGCGGGGACAGAAATGATTTTGCTATCCTTACATATAGCCACTGTATCTCGGCATTCCACGGCGCACACACCGCTACCGAACGTTTTTACGCTTTGAATACAGTTTTCAATAATCTCTCTCGTGACGAAAGGTCGCGCACCGTCGTGGATTAAAACGATATCCGACGCGGCGTTTTGTAAAGCGTTATATACGGAATGGGAACGGTCGTCGCCGCCAAGCACGGCTTTTGTGCGCGGGAAAGCCGCGCATATAGCGGAAATTTCCTGCAAATCCTCAGCGGAAGCAGTGACGATGATTTCATCAATGGCTGGGAAATCAAAAGCAGACAACGTCTTTTCAAGCACGGTTGTGCCTTGGTAGGGAATAAGCAGTTTGTTTTTCTCAAATCCTGCCCGTTGACCTTTCCCAGCAGCGCAAATGATAGTGCAAACAGAATATTTTTGCCTATTTAAACTCATAACACCACCTCGTAAAGGCTTGCAGCCTCTTCTTTTTTTACCGTTTCCTTGATGTTCAAGATGCGTATTTTTAAACTGCCTGAGGCATATAAAACTTCTACGATATCGCCGATTTTGACGTTTGTAGAGGGTTTTGCAGCTTTGCCGTTGATAAGGACTTTTTCTTCACCGCACGCTTCCTGCGCGACGGTGCGGCGTTTTAAAATGCGGGATACTTTTAAGAATTTGTCTATTCTCATGAGAAACTCCTTTTTGTAAGGTGAATTACAAGACTGTGTCTTGCGTGAATTTTCACTATGCCCAGTGAATTGCGCCTACGGTGCGGGAATTGGCATTTTTAATACCGTTAAGGTTTTGTTTTTAAAACACTTAGATGTCTTATTTTACCATTGTAGGGTAGAAAAAGGGAAAAAGTCAACCCATTTCACGTAAAAAACAGATAAAAATAGGGAACTTTTTTATAAAAATGCAAAATAAACTTCAAAAATGCTTGACATCTTCCAATCGGGGTAATATAATTAGATAATGTATCATTATGCTTAAAATGGCGTAATGTCGGTTAAATAGACATTTTTTTGGCAAAATTTCCTTAAAAAAGGGTAAAAAAAGCGGTAAAAAATGGCAAAAATCGACAAAAATTCTTTTCAATATATATATTATAGCGAAAAAATACGCAAAAGTAAAGCGGAAGATATTAAAAAGTTTCAAATCAAGACAAAATTTCGATTTTTATCGATGAAAAGATATACTCGGTAGATCGCCTAAAAATTATGCAAGGAGCAAATTAAGAGAATGGATTTACCTATTCACAAGTATGGCAAAACCGAAAGAAGAAAATTCGGTAAGATCAACGAAGTCATCGACATTCCCGATCTCGTTGAAATCCAGAAAGACAGCTACAATGCTTTCATCGAAGAGGGCATCAGCGAGGTATTCGAGGATTTCTCCCCGATTACCGACTACTCCGACCACTTTGAACTCTATTTCTTAGAGCACAGATTTGGCGATAAACCTAAGTACGACGAAAAAGAATGTCGTACACGTGACGCAACATACGCGCTTCCTTTGCGTGTGAAAGTGCGTCTTGTAAACAAGGTTAAAAACGAAGTCGTTGATCAAGAAGTATTCATGGGCGATATGCCTTTGATGACGGAAAACGGCGCCTTCATCATCAACGGTGCAGAACGTGTTATCGTTTCCCAGCTCGTTCGTTCGCCTGGCGTTTATAACGCTTCCAGCAAGGACAAGACGGGTAAAGAAATGTTCGCGAGCACCGTAATGCCCAACCGTGGGGCTTGGCTCGAACTCGAACAGGACGCGCAAGACGCGCTCTACGTTCGTGTGGATAGAAAGAAGAAGCTTTGCATCACGGTGCTTTTGCGTGCGCTCGGCTACGGTTCAAACCGCGCCATCGAAGATTTGTTCCCTGGGGACAAGATTATTGCTTCGACGCTTGCAAAGGATACGGCAAAGAGCGAATCGGACGGTTTGTATGAATTGTACAGAAGATTGCGTCCTGGCGAAGCACCTACGGAAGATTCCGTTCGTGCGCACCTTTTCAATTTGTTCTTTGATCCTCGCCGTTACGACATCGCGAAGGTCGGCAGATACAAGTATAATAAAAAGCTCAACTTGGCGTACAGATTGCCTGGTTGCAGAGTAGCTGACGCGGTTGTAAACCCTGAAACGGGCGAAATTATCGCGGAAGCAGGGGAGAAAATCTCCGAAGAAAAGGCAAAGCTTATTCAAAATTGCGGCATCAACGAAATTTTCGTATTGGTTGACGATGCGGAAGACGGTGAAATCCGCCATAAGATTATTGCAAACAATACGGTGGATTTTGCTGCGATTTCCGACGTACCTTTGAACGTACGCGCAAAAGATTTCGGACTTTTGCCCACCGTTTATTATCCTAACTATCGCTTCTCCAAGTTGATCGCAGAGGAATGCGCGAATTTGACTGTGGAAGAAGTAGCGGAAAAATACATCGACGATATCAACGCGCTTTACTATACGACGGAAAAGCTCGAAGAACCCGATGAAAAGCCCGAAGAAAAGAAGAACAGAGAAAAGAGAAGAGACAACCGTCGTAAGTTTGTTGCGGCTTGTAAGCTCTTCCACGAAATTATGAACGCACAGCATCCCGTTCCCACCAAGGAACAGAAGAAAGAAATGCGTCCTCTTATCGACAAACTCTGTCATAAGCATATTACGGTAGACGATATCGTTGCGTCCATTTCCACCAACCTCGATTTGAAGTATGGCATCGGCACCATCGACAACATCGACCACCTCGGCAACCGCCGTGTGCGTTCGGTTGGCGAATTGCTTCAAAACCAACTCCGCGTGGGTATCGCAAGACTCGAAAGACTCATCAAGGAGAGAATGGCGACGCAGGATCCTCAAGACGTAACCCCCTCGGGACTCATCAACATCAGA
>SVHQ01000071.1 GCA_015055785.1 Clostridiales bacterium
AGGTTTTTAAGAAATCGTCAATCATTGCAATCAATGCTTTACGCTTTTGCATATCGCTTGTCAACCGCGCCACCCACAACAGCCAATCGCTCTTGGTGTACATTTTGCGGTTATCCAAAGGCACCCCATAACGTTCCGCCTTGGAAAGATAATAATCTACTTCTTTTTCAAATAATTCCCTATTAAATAAGTTTAAGCCAAGAATTTTATCAAACGCAAAATTGTATTTTAAACCAAACGTGTCTTCCCCCGAATTCCAAGTCAAGGGCAAATGCGTTTTTCCTTCGGCAAAAATTGTTATCTCCGTGGCAAACGTTTCCGCAATTTTACGGTATTTGCCACCCTTTTCGCTTTCTTCACATTCAAACAACAATTGTGCGTATGCGGCAATCCCCACCGTTGCCTTTATCGCTAAATTGATATTATTTTCAAGATGTCCCGCGAAATCGTCCGTACAAAGTTGATTGCCTGGCTTTAAGCCGTATTTAACAAGATATTTTACCCATTTAGCACACAAATCCTTGTTGCTTTCAAAAAAGGTAATATCTTTATCCGCTTGATATACCGCCAAAAACATAATCAACATATTGGCGCATTCCTCTACGGGCATTTGCATCTTAAATTCGTACGGCTGATAATTCTCAGGCAACATGTAAAACGGGAAATGTGTTTTTACCTTCGACCAAAACCCGCCCTCTCCGTATTTTGCATGGTATTTATTATTCATTTGCCAAATTGCATAAATCTGCCCGCTGCAAACTGGATACGTCCCCACATCGTGCGGAGCAAAATCATACGACCATACGGGCATACGCGCAAATTCCAAAATCGGACGCATCATACCTTTTACCAATTCAGGATTATATAATAAATATAAAGGCATGGAGGGGTAAGAGATATCCACCGTGCCAATGCATCCGTTAGAACCGCATTCCTTGGAGAGCCACAAGATATTTCCATTCTTGTCCTTAACCAACTTATGACCGCCAATACTTTGTCGCAAAGAAGCAAACAGAATATTCTTATATGCAGTTCCATATGGTTCTGCGCGAGAAAGCAAATCATTTTCAAAAGCGTGCAATTTCTCTTCGCAAGCCGACCGATTATACCACATTTCCGTTAAAGCGTCTATAACGGTATGATTCTCCAAATAGTAACCCTTTCTGTAATCGCCGAAGTAATCAATGGAAATTCGGTCGTCATATCCAAATAAAATTGCGCCTTTTGCCGCTTTGTTAATTGCACCTATGTATTTTTCTTCCCCTTCTGCGGTAAATGCAAGATAACCGTTCGATAAGAATGCAAACAATTCCAGCTCGTCCAAAAGCCACGCCTGTTCGCCCGCCAAATAGAAATATCCCCAATCCGCACCAACCAAATCACCGGATACGGACAAGGGCATTTGCCTCACCAAACCGACAAATGCACTTTCAAAGCCCTTTAATTGCAAAACGCCTCCGCGCACACGTTTATCCAACGTTTCGGGTATATCGTTATATGCGATATTTCTATTGACAAACAATGAAATTTCCGCATTTTTATCTCCGATAATTTCATACTCCATATAGCATACAGGCATAGATAAAAGTTCTAAATCGTCTAAGGGTAAAGGCGATACAAAACGGATTTTTAACGTGGTTTTTCCACACAAAAATTCGTAGTCTGTTGAAAATGCCGTTACCTTTAATTTTATTTGCACCGCTTTTTTCACGTTAAACGGAAGGAATTTATTTCCGTCCCCCATAAAGCAGTAAACTTCTTCCTGTGTTTTCAAAAAACCGTAAATATTTTTCGTTTCTCCATACCAGGTTTCTACATTTTGTGAATTTAACTCTTCTCTCGCCATCCAAATAGAAAAATTCGGATCTTTTACGAATAAAGGATAGCTGGGTAATACACGCTCCATATTTCTCTCTCCTTAATGATTGGCAATCCCGCTTAAAAATTAAGCAGGATTGCCGTACACTTTAACCTTTTACCGACCCAACCATTACGCCTTGGGTAAAATATTTTTGCAGTATAGGATAAATCGCCAAAATCGGCGCTAATGCGATAACCGTCATCGCCGCGTTCAAACCTTCACCATAAGTCTTTGCGCTGTCATACGTACCTTTCCATCTATCCGCCGACATTTCCCCTGGGTTGAGAGATTGACGAACCAACAAAGCCAAAGGATATAATTCGATATCCTGCAATAAAATAGAGGGCCAATACCATTCATTCCACGTTCCTACCATATAGAAAAGGGTAATCGTCGCCAAGCCCGCTTTGGATAAGGGCAATACGAATTGCACCAAAATACGCAAATCGCTTGCGCCGTCGATTTTGCAGGACTCGATAACGCTTTCAGGTATTGCGCTGAAAAAGTTTCTAAGGACAATCATATTGTAACCGCTTAAACCGAACGGAATAATAAGAGCCATCAAGTTATTTAACCCTGTCGTCGCTCTTACCGTCAAATAGAAAGGCAACAAACCGCCGCCGAAGAACATAGGAATTACGAATAACGTAAAGAAAAAACGAATTCCCGGCACGTCCTTACGCGTAAAGGCATACGCCCCTAAGGATGTCAGCGTCATTTGAAATAACGTTTTAACAACGACGATAAATATAGAATTGGCAAACGCTTGCGGAATATAGCCTGCGAGCAAATTCGCTTTGTAATTTTCAAAATGAAAATGTTTAGGAAAAACCACAAGCGTAGAGGTCATCCAATCAGCTTCCGTAGAGAAAGAAAGCAATAAGACGTATACCAACGGAAAGAAACAAATCAAAGAGAAAATCCCTAAAATACCGTAAACAAACACGTTATAAACAGTGAATTTCTTTTTTTTGTGCAATTTTCTAGGCTTTTCACTCTTTGAAGAGGTTATAACTTCTGATGAATTTTCAAAAATAACGTTTTCACTCATAATTTCCCCTCCTTAATTATCAAACGAATACATACTGTATCCCGTCATTTTCTTGGTAACGATATTGCCGATTAACATCAAAATAAAGTTAATGCCCATCTTAAACATACCCATTGCAGCCGAAAGCTCCCATTCGCCCGATTTCAAGAACGTTTTATAAGCGATTGTGTCAATGATTTCCGCGACGCTTTCCGTTGCGGGATTATAAAGGTTATAAATTGAACCGAAGCCTGCTTCCATTATACTTGCTAACGCCAAGACGAGCTGCATTGCAACGGTAGGTAAAATAGACGGAATGGTGATAAACCATATCCTTTTGAAATGTCCGCAACCGTCTATTTCCGCCGCCTCATACATAGTGGCGTCGATCGCCATAATACTCGCAAGGTAAATAATCGAAGCCCAACCCGTGCCCTTTAAAATCTCCGCAAACAACAAAATCGGTATGAATAAATCAGGCTCGTACATAAACGCCACTTTTTCAAAACCCCACGCTTCTAAAAGCTGATTTAACGCGCCCGTTTCAGGCGATAAAAAGCTCTTAATAATCCCCGATAAAACTACCCAAGAAATAAAATGCGGTAAATAAGTAAGCGTTTGTACGGCTCTTCTATATCCAGTAACACGAACCTCGTTAATTAACAACGCCAAAATCAAAGGAGCAGGGAAGGTTACGATTAATTTCGTGATACTAATCGTAAGCGTATTTCTCAACGCGCTTAAATACCTAGGGTCGGAGAACATAAATTCAAAATGCTCCCAGCCAACCCATTTGCTTCCCCATATCCCTTTCGCCGCAGAATAATCCTTCCACGCCAAGATGATACCGTACATAGGTACGTACGAATAAATAATCAACCAGACCAAAACGGGTAAAAGCAAAAAATACACTTGCTTGCTCATTTTGATTCTATGTAATAACATTTTTCTTTTTCTTTGTTTTTCGTTTACCATAATACACCTTATTTCATTATAAACAAATCTTTATAGGTAGGTTGTCCGTAAGAAAAATATAAAGCGCTTTCTTTGTCCTCTTCCGTCAATTTCGTACCCGCAAACGTGAAATTTTCAAACACGAAATTTTTACAAAGCTGCGTCAATGAATCATAAGGAAGGACGGGATTGGTATCTACGTTAACACGGATTGCCGCGCCCGCATTTCTAACCGTAACGTCCTTTACCAAAACGTTTTCTACTGAGCCACCTTGCAAATTCCATTCCAACGTAAACGCATTCTTATAACATTCAAAAATTTCAATGCCGTCGAAGGTAATATTCTTCCAATGCGCCGTCCCAGGGTACGCCAAACGAATGTTGAGTGCAGAGTTGTTTGGACTCCACGAACAAGTAGAAAAGCCTACCGAGCAATCACGGAATATGACACCGTCAATCGGTTTGTAATTTTCGTAAATTACACCAAACGCAGCCGCAGCGTCGTTCCATACCGTACATTTTTCAAACAGCACTTCCTTCGCCACGGGAATTGTGTCTTTATAACCGCCGTAAGAGCCCAACGCTTTTACCTCCATCCCGTCGTCGCCCGTGCGTGCAAACATATATCTTGCCGTCGCGCGCACGCAATCACTGTAAATGAAGCCGTCCGAATAATTACGATAACCTAGCATTACGTTCCATTCTGCAAGAATATCCTCACACGCGCCGATACGGAAGGTCCAATGGTTTGAATTGATGGTTGTGATACCGCTTACGTACATATTCTTATTATTATAGAAATTAAATACGTACTGCGTCATATCAACGTCTTTACCCGTTTCAGGGTCTTTATATAAACCGCGCACCCCAGAAAAATCGAATAAGGCTCTGCCTTCAATACGCACGTTTTCACAGTTTTGTATACCGAATGCCGGCCCGCCGATATTGTATTCATCCAAGCCGATTTCCGGCGTTTCATAAACGGAAATATACGTACCCGGCTCAAAATAGAATAAAATATTTTGTAACTTGGACGCGATAATTCTTCTTATTTCATATTCTCCGCTTTTAAAGCAATACACCGTGTTAGGCTGATTAAAAACTAAATCGCCGTAGCCATATTTTCCCGGTTCAATTTCCACGTAATCGTACCCATCGGGGATTTCGGGAATTTGTTCAGGTGCGACGATCAACGTCAAAGGTTGATTCGTAACCTTATACGTTTTTAAACGATCGGTCGAAAAGGCAAAGGAGTAATCACCATACGCCGTAATTTTTGCCGTTACCGTCTTGTCTGTAAGCTCCGCTTTTACACCCGATTTTTCAGGCAAAACCGCCACGCCCGAATACTTTTTCTCCGTAATAAGCTTTACATCCAACGCAAATTCGTCAGGCGCGCCCTTCACGTCAATCCACGCAAACGAATGCGTGCCGTTTGTACAACGAGTCGTATATACGGGCACTTCTTTTCCGTTGATCTCGAGCGTATAATACGGGCAAAGCACGATACCGTTTTCCAAAGGCGCGTTATTCTTTTTATTACCTATGGATACTTCTCTCGCATATGCATCTATATCGTCTACCTCTATGGGCTTTGTATAAGAAATCGCGGAATACTCCGCTCTTGTTTCCGCATTATCACTATCGCAACCAAACATACCTATCGCCATAAACATCACCATCCATAATACTGCTAAACGTTTTAGAATTTTCATTTTTACTCTCCTAAAAAAAGAGGATTCCCCATAGGAGGGAACACTCTCCCCCCTATGGTCTTTTATTCGTCTTATTATAACCCAGGACGCTTTTGCAATACGCCGCTTGCCACGTACGCGTTGTATTCATCATACATATCCGTACCTTTATAAGCTTTGTTATACGTATTCACATACGAAGACCACTTCGTATTCAGCGTACTGCTTACCGTGTAAAGCTTCGTCCAACCGTCTGTTGCCCAAGTTTTTTCGTCAAACGTCCAGTCTGCAAAGCAATCCCCTTCTACGTTGCGCATCATCAGCCAGCTTGTGCTATCGAAACACTCGTCCGCTCTTACTATCCATTTTTCCGCTGTCGGCGTAATTACGTCAAGATAATCGGACATACATTGACTTGCATTCGTTTTGGTAATCATATCTACGATTTTATCACCGTTCGTGATAATCCCAAGCGTTTGATAAGGCAATTCCATCATATAGGTAAAACGCGCCGCGTTATCGTTGTTCGCTGTCAAACGGTCCATAACCCCGTATTGATCCACCGCATTCAACATCTTAATCGTTCCGTCCGCCTGCGTTTCGTAGTTCACCCCTTCTACGCCATACGTAAAGAGCTTTTGCCCTTCGGGACTATAAAAGAATTCAAAAAGCGATAAGCATTTTTTAATTCTCGCCTCGCTCATATTCGCGTTAATTGCAGGGCCAGGCAAATAACAAGAGGAATAAGGCGAATGTCCGCCGTACGTACCATTTTTACCTGCGGGAGGCAAAGCAATCGCAAATCTCTTCATTGCGTTTTGGAATCTTTCCTGTGGCGTATCCCCAGAAGTAAGCTGGGCAATTGAACGCGCAACGTAATTGTATCTTTCTACCTGTTGATACATCATACCCGCTTGCCCTTTCGTGAACTGGTCTTGTTTCAAGCCTTCCGTGTTGCTTACAGACGACGGGGTAACGTAACCCTCTTTATACATTTTCGAGAAAATTGCCGTTGCAATTTTAGAACCGTCACTCGTATTAGAGTTTACGTACGTACCTGCATTTACCTTTGCGCCCGTAAGAGGATTTACATCCTCCATCCATTGTTTCCAACCTGTATCGCACGCTACGTACATCCAACTGTCGTAGTCGCGATTCGTTTCCGTTACGTAACCGTACGTATCTTTCACACCGTTTCCGTCGGGGTCATGCATTGTGAATGCACGCGCAAGGCGGTAGAATTCCGTAAGCGTTGTAGGCACGACGTACTTATGCTTTTCATAGAGGTCGTTTGTCATTTGCGAAGCGGACGAAATCACCCCTTCGGTTACGAGAATGTTGCCAAGCTTTGCGTTAAGATTGTCAATCCAATCCGTTCTTACATACATACACTTTTCGTTGCCCCAATAGGTGGGTACAAAGTAAATATGCCCGTTTGCATACGTAACGTTCGATTTCATATATTCAAACTGTTTCATATGCTCGTAAAGGTACGGATATACGTCTTTGGTCGCCTCGTTCACGTACTCGTCAATTGCAACCACTGCTTCTTCTTCAATCAAATATTGATAGAGCGTAGAGTTGTAAGGTCCGTGAATACGGAAAACTTCAGGCAAAGCGTTCGTCGAATGTAAAAGCTTAATTCTTTCGGGAAGCTGATCGTTCGAAACGCCCGTTTTTGCGAACACATCAAATCCAACCGCCGCCTTTAACGCTTGATATACGGGGGTATTTTTATCCACGCCATCCGTTTGATAGGTATCCATATCGCCCGAAAGAATGGTAATTTCCGTAATGTCCGCATCCGTTTCATCCATATTAAAGCCGCCGTTATTACCTTTACAGCCGCTTGCGCCTATAATCATGCCCGTGCCAAGCACCAGGGATAAAAATTTGTTAATCTTTTTCATAACTTTCTCCTTTATTTACGCTTTTTTTCTAAACAACGCCACCGCAGATACACCAAGCAAGGTTACAACCGACAAGCCGCCTGCCATAATACTGCTGCCACAACCGCCTTCACTGCCGTTGCTGCCAATTACCGCGAACTGTACGTCAACCTCTGCGTCTTCCGTTGCTGTAAATTTATACACGATGCCCGATTTTTGAATTTCTACACCGTTTACAAGTACTTTCCTGATTTCATAGCCAGCTTCGGGCTTTGCAGTGATGATAACGCTGTCGTTTTCCCAGCATTCCGTCTTATTCACGCTTACCGTACCGCCCGTGATACCCGCTTTCACGCTTACGTTCAACCATTTCCCGAACTCTGCGGAAACCGTCACGTCCTCCGAAGGCATTACAAAGCTATACGCGCCGTCCACAGGCTCTACCGTTGCACCGTTCATAAACACGGATTTTACTTGATAACCGCTATTCGGGGTTACGTTCAACGTAACCGTTTCACCCTCTTTCACCACATTCTTATCCGCAACAACCGTCCCATTTGCCATAGCTGAATCCATCGTTACTGCAAATGAGCGGATAAATT
>SVHQ01000072.1 GCA_015055785.1 Clostridiales bacterium
TGCGAAATAGGTTTTATACGTCTTTTTTTATCGTTCAACGCGTACATGGTGCCATCTTCAAAGAAAATTCGTTGAAATTTTTCAACCGTCGTTTTCTGAAAAATATCCACGTCAAACATATCGGGAGAAGTATACATCAAACCATTCGTATGAACGTACACGGGAAAAATTGTATATTTATTCTTATCCAATAAATTTAAAACCATCACCCCCGTCAAAACGGAGATTTCACTTTCACAAGACTTGCCTCCAAAAAACACCGCCACTTTCCGCATAAAAAAACACCTCCGCAAGATTTCTTCGCTTTGGTGTTTCTTCCGTTTTTATTCGAGCACCTACACGCCGTTCATACCGTTAATACACGTCGGGAAGGTCGTTTAAAAACAACACAGCGTCCCCCGCCTGCACCCATTCAGCAAGCATCGCCGTTGCATCATCTAAGCTCTTGACCACAGCCAAACGTTCCTGCGCGCCCTCCGCTTTATCATAGCCTGCTTTCACCGCGCCAACCAGCGTATCTCCGATAAGAATGACTTTATCAAAATCAAATTCGGCGATTTTTTCGCCCAATCTACCATTGATTTCCTTTTCCAAAACGCCACACTCGACAATACCCGGCGTCACGAGGCATTTTCTGCCCTCAAATCTCGAAAGTGCCGCAAGACTTTCTTCCGCGCCCTTGGGATTGCAATTATAGCCGTCGTCTAAAATATACACACCGTTGTTTTCAAGGAGTTGTAATCTGTGCGGAACGTATTCTATTTTTTCAATACCGCTCGCAATTTCTTCACCCTGCAAGCCCATTTCATAAGCAAGCATTACCGCCAAAAGTATATTTTCCACAGCCGCGTTGCCAAGCAATTTGGTTTTTACAGCAATCTCCTTATCCTCAACACACAGCGTAAACGCCGTTTCCGTTGCTTTTAAACAGATATCTTTTATTCCTACGGCATTGGAAAAGACCGCTTTTTCTTTCGATATGGACGAATCCTTTTCCACCCATTCTTTTAAAGCTTTTCCGCAAACCACCTTTTTTGCATCAAGGAAAATTTCTTTCTTTGCCTGCCAAACGTTTTCCAACGAGCCGAACGTTTGAATATGCTGTTCGCACACGCCCGTGAAAATCGCATAATCGGGTTTGACCATCTTGCCAAGTATGGCAATATCTCCTGCTCTACGCGCGCCCATTTCCGCAATAAAGATTTGTTTATCCTTAAATTCCGCCGACTTTACCGTTTTTGCAATCCCAATCGGGGTGTTATAAGATTCGGGCGTTGCCACTACTGTATATTTCTCTAAAAGAATGGTCTGCAAGATATTTTTTACGGAAGTTTTACCATAGCTACCCACAATGCCAATGCGTGTAATTTTCGTTTCGTCTAATACCTGCCCTGCTCGTTTTATAAATTTCCCGTTTCTGATATTCTCAAAAATCGATTCAAATACGTTTGCTAAACATAAAATCATCGGTAGCAATACAGGCATGATTGCAAACGGAACGTAAGCAATGAATGCATATAACTGAGAACCGTTCCATTTTGACAAAAAGGCAAGACCTGCAATAAAGACGTAAGAAATACAAGCCGTAAACAAGGCGTACACCGCCGTCAAACGCAAAAGTCTGCCCGTATTTTTTACGGGGATTTTTAGTGCATATTTCTCATCTGCATAACAAAAAACCAAGCCACAACCGATAAACGGCACCGCAGAAATAATTAAAGCTGTGCGCACACCTAAAAAGGAAAAGCACAATGCTGTTATTGCCACGGCTAAAACGCTACATAAGGCGTAGATGGAAAGTCTATTATAGAAAAGATTTTCTTTCTTTCTTATCCAATGCCAAAAAACACGGCTCTTATATCCGCTTTGTTGCATAGCACCAAGCAATTTCCACGTACACGTAACGAACAGTCCCGTAGAAAAAACCGTGGCTATTATTCTTAAAATACTCTCATTCATAGAAAAAATTCCTCTGCGGTCATATTAAATGCTGTCGGTGATTGCACAAAGGCAAAATGACCGCCTTTTATCTCTTTCATTTGCCCATTTTGCAAGCAAGTTAGATAGGCTTTTGCCTCTTTCATCGGCGTTACGCTATCCTCGCTTCCCTGCACGATCAGAACTTGATTTTTTATCCTTTTCGCGTCCGCGCGCAAATCTTCGTTGACTATTTTTTTATAGCTCTCTTTCATAATGGGCGACAAAGAACGATATTCCTTGCTTCCAAATTTTCTTTCCGCAAACTTAGGGGCAATTTTTCGCACCATGCGATAGGCACGCACCTTGCATTGATAAGCCAATCCACGATTTAAAATCACACCTGCTGGCCCCGTAAGCAGAATTTTATCAAAAATCCCTTCCGCTCGGCTCGCCATTTTCACCGCCACACGGCAGCCGAAAGAATGCGCGATGACGTGCGGTTTTTCCACGCCAAGCCCTTGAAGCACTTCCTCCGTCCAATCCGCATAATCGGATACGGAAAAGGGAGTTTTTAACGGTGCGCTATTCCCAAAACCAAGAAAATCCAATGCGGTGACGCGATAAAATTTAGAAAAATAATTTATTTGCAAGGTAAAGGCTTCTTTGGAGGACAGATAACCGTGTAAAAACAACAAATCCTTGCCCTGCCCCTTTTGTAAAAACGAAATTTCGGAAATATCGACCGCCAAAGCCGCTTCTTCCTCCTTACCGTTTTATGCTTTTTACAAATTTATAAGGTCTTTTTCATAACGTACGCGTCCTCACCGTCGGGATAGTATTTCGCGCGTACGCCGTACGTTTCATAGCCGTACTTTTTATAAAGGGAAATGGCGGCAATATTACTCACGCGCACCTCTAAAAAACACTCTTCCGCTTGCATTTCTTTGGCTTTTTCGTGCATGGCGTCCATTAAAATTTTGCCGATGCCTTTCCCTCGAAACGGAGTATCCACGGCAATATTTGCAACTGTCGCTTCGGCAAACGGAATCCCTATCAAACAGGAATAGCCGCATACCTGCCCCCCATCTTCCACCAAAAAACTGCTATAAAGCGGATATTTTAACACGTCGGAAAGCATATCTTTTGTCCACGGATCACTAAAGCATCGCCCTTCCATTTTCGCAATCGTATCGATGTCTTTCTCCTGCCAAGCGCGCACAATCATGAGTTTTCGCCTTTGAGGTTTATTTCCGCAGAACTTTTACGGATATATAACGCGGAAAGCTCGCCAAATGCTTGCTTTTTTGAAAGCTCCAGCGTTGCGTTTTTTAAACCCAAAGCAGGATCGACAATTTCCACTTCTATCTTATCACAAAGCAGTAACGTGGTACACGCGCGCAGACGATAGCCCTCTGCCGCCAAAGCGAGGACTTCTTCTTCCGCCAAATACGCAGGTGAATAACAAATATCCCCCTTTTCGTCATACCCGCAAACATAATAACTATCATGCAACGCGTCCACCAAACACAACGTTTTGCCTTGCGCGTCATCTATCGCATTATATGCCGCCACGTCAAAAGAGGTTACCGCCAAAGCAGGTTTGTCATACGCCAAACAAAAACCCTTTGCTACGGAAATGCCAATACGTATGCCCGTAAATGAGCCTGCGCCCACCACAGCCGCAAAAAAATCACACTCGGACGGATGCATATTCGCTTTTTTAAGCGTTTCGTCCACCGCGTTCATCAAAGAAACGGAATGTTTCATCGCACAATCGGGAATGTGCGTGGTGAACGTTTCGCCGTTTTTCGACGCTATCACCGTTAAATAATTACAACTCGTATCTACTGCCAAAAAATTTTTCAAGGCTTTTCTCTCCGTTTCTTAGTATTTTATCTCTACACTTACTTAATATCTACAATCAAACGCAATCAATATTCGATTTCTCGTTCGTTCTCATTAATCTTTCGAATAATCACCCGCTTCGTCTTTCTTGGCAGCAACGCCGCGATGTTTTGCGACCATTCTATAAGACAAATACCGCCCATATCAAAATAGTCCGCCAAACCCAAGTTTTCTGCTTGTTCTATCGATTCGATACGATAGCAATCATAGTGAAAAAGTCTGCCGTCGTAATCGTTCATATACGCATACGTGGGGCTAGTGACCTCTTCTTGAATGTCGAGCCCTTTCGCTACGCCCTTAGAAAACACCGTTTTGCCCGCGCCCATATCGCCGTCCAATAACACAACGTCGCCTGCGCGCAAGCTTTTAGCATATTCGCAAGCAAATTTTTCCGTTTCTTCTCTCGATTTTGAAATAAATATAGCCATGCTTTTATTATAATACCTCTCGCCATTTTTTGCAATACTTTTACCCTTTTCGCCAATCAAATTTTTAATTTTTTCAAAAAATTAGAAAGCCGTTTGTAAAGCAAAAGGGTCAATACGCCAATGGAAAGGGTTTTAATCATATTAAAGGCAATAATCAATACATAATTTTCCGTGAATACCGTCACGCCCTTTTCACCTAAAAAGAGCGGAAAGGTGATAAATCGATTTACCAACAACGCTGCTGCTGTGCCGATAAAACACGCAACCATCAACGTGAATGCCACCGATTTTAAACCCTTTCTATACTGATATACAATGGATGGCAATAAAATGTACGCACTCGTCATCAGCATATTCGCAAGCTCTCCTACGCCGCCCGTACTGCCCGCCAAAATACGCAGCCCTTCCTTTAACACACAAACAATAACCCCCTCTATCGGGCCAAGCAAGAAGGAAATTAATAAAATAAAGACGTTTCCAAAATCCAGCTCTAAAAAGAAAACAGGGCTGGCAGGAAATATTGAAAAGCTAAGCAAGCTAACCGCAAAGGACAACGCGACAAACACTCCCATGAGCGCAAGTCGCTTTGCTGAAAAGCGTTTTTTGAGTGTTAAACGCATACCTGCCCCCATCGTTTTGATTTTTTCTCCTTTCATAAAGCCTCCAAAATATTTTTTATTTATCCTTTGGCACACATAAAAAACGCCCTTAAAAGGGCGTTTTCTTTTTACCGCATAAAATCGTAATTCATCTCTTCTCTCATCCGGACTATGACCGTCGGTATCGGAATTGCACCGATTCGGGGATTGTCCCATTTTTACAAAACAATCCTTCGCAGACTATACTGCCGGTGAGGAATTTCGCCTCGCCCCAAAGAATATTTATTTTTATCTATTATAATAACACGATAGGTTTTTGTCAAGTAAATACGTTCACTTTTACGCTTCTTCGTCCAACGTTTCCACAACTTCCACCAACGGGAAATCAACGTAGAACATACTGCCTTTTCCCTCTTTCGATTTGACACCGAAATGGAAATGATGGCATTCCAACACCGTCTTAACAATGGTAAGCCCCAATCCCGTACCTTTAACGGGGCGTTTGTGCATTTCCGAAGAACGATAGTATCTATCCCATACCGCATCCAATTCATCTGCTTTAATCCCCTTCCCCGTGTCTATTACAGAAAAACGGAAAGCATTGTCACCTTGTTTTTGTAAACGCACGTATACGATTTTGTCGTCACCCGTATAATTGACGGCATTTCCGATGAGATTATACAACACTTGCTCTATTTTTAATTTATCCGCGCGCGTGTACAACCCCTCTTCTATCTCCGTGATGAATTGATAGCCGTTGGTCTCCTTTAAATAGGCAAAACGTTCGAGAATAGCCCCCAGCTCTTTCGACATATCAAACAAATCTTCTTGCAAAAGTTCTATACCAGAGCGCATCTTCGATAAATCCAACACGTCGCCAACAAGAGACGCCAATCTATCCGATTCCTCTATAATGACCTGCGCGTGTTTGTCACGTTTTTCAGGAATATCACCCGAAATTTCTTTAATCATGGACGCGTACGCCTTAATCATCGTTAGAGGGGTCTTGAAATCGTGCGAAACGTTTGCAATCAATTCCTTTTGCATTCTGTCCGTTTTCGACAGCTCGTCACGGGCAAAATTTAGTGAATCTGCTAATTCCACCATCTCCTCGCCGTAATCCACGCCGTGGAAGTCGATATCGAAGTTACCGCGCGCCAATTGCTTGGCTTTGTTCGTCATCTCCGCAATCGGTTTCGTCAACCAACCAGAAACCGCACTCGACACGGCAAAGGAAAGCAGGAATACGAACACCGCTACCAGCACCATTCTTCCAGACATTTTTGCCGTTGCCATCGCCGCAAGATCCATAGGTTTTCCTACGTATAAATAAATAGGATCTGTGCCGTAAATCGCTAATTCCGAGCTATATACGGAGGTCTTTTCTATTTCAAAAAAGACCGTTTTTGCGCCTTGCTCTTGCATTGTTGCCAAAATTTCCGCCATTTCCGCGGAAAAATCATACACCTCGAAAAGCTCTGGCGCAGTAGGGTCGAAATTATGCTCCTGCGGGAATAATACCTGTCCTGATTTATTCAAAATAAACAAATCGACGCTGTTGCTGGAAGATAAAAAACGCAAATAACCGCTGAAATCTCGCCCAAATACTTCGGGGATTCCGTCCAAAATCTCGCGTTCTATCTTTTGACCCTTTTGCGTTACTTCGCGCAGTGCCTCTCGTTTGTACGTCTGCCGCATAACGACAATTTGCGTCACACCGAAAGACAACACGATGAGCAGCGACATCAAGGAAAAAATCGCCCAAATCAAGAAATATATGCTCGCATTTTTTTGTTTTCTTCGATAATTGCTTCTGCGCTTTGATCTACGTGAAAATCCAGAACTTTTTTCTACGTTTGGCGGGGCTTGATTTTGCTTTCTCTTTACGCCAAAATTCCCCCTTAGCCTTTTCAGCTTTTGGGGGATTTTTTTGTTATTTTTTTGTTCCTCGTTTCCCTTTCTCTTCGCCATTTTGCGCCTTCTTTTGCTTGTTTTATTGAAAAATGACGCGTATTACGCCGTTATCTTCTTATTCTTCAAATTTATAACCAAGTCCACGCAAGGTGACGATAAATTTACGGTAATCCTTTAAATTTCCACGCAACATTTTTACGTGTGTATCCACCGTTCTATCATCCCCGTAAAAATCAAACCCCCAAACGTCGTAAAGCAATTTCTCACGCGTGAGCGCAATGCCTTTATTCCGCACCAGATAAAAAAGTAATTCGTATTCTTTGGGCGTAAGCTCTGCTTTTTCCCCGTCTACGTATACGTTTCTGCCTGCCATATCGATTTCTAAGCCCTCAAATTTGAGGACTTCGTTTTTACCCGTCTTGCCATCGCGACGCTTTGTCACAGCATTGATTCTCGCCATCACTTCCTTAGGAGAAAAGGGTTTGGTGACGTAATCGTCCACGCCCAACTCAAAAGCAAACAGTTTATCGTATTCCTCACTGCGCGCAGAAAGCATGATTACGGGAATATCCTTTGTTTTCTTGATTTCCTTTACCGCAGAAAAACCGTCCAAATGAGGCATCATAACGTCCATTAAAATCAAATCGTAATCATTTTCACGGCAAAGGCGCACCGCTTCCATGCCGTCCGAAGCCTCGAACGCTTGATTCCCCTCAAATTCTACGTACTCGCAAAGCACGTTTCTAATCATTTCTTCATCATCTACTATTAAAATTTTCATCCGCTGTCTTCCCTCGCATTCGTGTATTCGTTCTGCTTTTTCGCTTTTAATTACGATATATGTCTTTTATATCCTCTCTTTTATAAATATACCCATTTTTTGTTAAACCTAAGACATATAACGGTGAAATATTCGTGAAAAATAGAAAGAATATTTTTTATCACGATTTTACATTCTTTTTAAATACAACGAAAGCTTTTCTATTATAACAGATTTAAAGCCTTTTGTCAACAGTGTAAAAAACAGCCCCGATGAGAACGGAACTGTCTTTCATCTTTTTTATTCAAACTCCTCATAATTCCGCGCCGTGTACGGCGCTCCACCCCCCGATGAATATGGGTCGCAACCTCCGCCGTGCGGTGACTGTGAGGGGGAAATGGGCATACCATGTCCGTGTTTAAGATC
>SVHQ01000073.1 GCA_015055785.1 Clostridiales bacterium
GCATGAAATCCGAAGCTCCTTCTTTCAATGTAGGTGACACCGTAAAAGTTGGTTACAGAATCATTGAAGGTAACAAGGAAAGAATCCAGAACTTCGAAGGCGTCGTAATCGCAAAGAAGAACGGCGGCATTTCCGAAACTTTCACCGTTCGCCACATTTCTTATGGCGTAGGCGTAGAAAAAGTATATCCTCTTCACTCCCCGAAAATCGCGCACATCACGGTTGTTAAGAAGGGTAAAGTTAGAAGAGCAAAACTTTATTATTTACGCGGCTTAACCGGTAAAGCAGCAAAGGTTAAGGAAAAAATTTAAGTCGGAAAAATTGAAAACCGAAAAGAGTAAACTCGCCCAAAGTCAACGGCGAGTTTATTTTTTTACAATGTGACGGTGTATCCATGTCTTTCTATCTTTCCTTATGGATTAGAAGCAATAGGGCGCATAATATGTCATGCCGAGCGATTGTATTTCCTCTCCCATTGCCATGCCGAGCGATTGTATTTCCTCTCCCATTGTCATTGCGAGCGGAACAAAGTGAAGCGAAGCAATCTCATAAAAAATAAGGCAATCATTTATACGTGATTGCCACGCCTACGGCTCGCAATGACAAGCATTGCGAATAGCAAGCTGAACGCAATGACAAGAATGAAGGCTAAATTTATAAAACCAAGGGGGCAGGTGTGCGTTGAAAGGCAAAATAGGAAAGAAAAACACAAATATAATCGATACAATTCTATAAAGGGAAAGTATAATTTTTTTCTATTCCCTAAAAAAATATATAAAATTCGGTTTACTTTTTTGAAATTTTGGTTTACAATAGAATATGCTATATATAATGTAGGGGAGTGTTGCCTGTAAAAAGCAGGTATACGCCACAGAAAAAATACACGAAAGAGGAGGGCGATAACATGATTGCAAAAGTGCAAAGCTATGCTTTGTCAGGTTTGGAAGGCGTTTGCGTGACTGTAGAGGCGGACGTATCCAAGGGTTTGCCCTCTTACGATATGGTCGGTCTGCCCGATGCGGCGGTGAAAGAATCGAAAGAACGTGTGCGCAGTGCTGTAAAAAATAGTGCGCTTGAATTTCCCGTTCATAAAATCACCGTCAACCTCGCGCCTGCGTATGTAAAAAAGGAAGGCTCGGCATTTGATTTGCCCGTGGCGATTAGCCTTTTGCTTGCGTATGGCACGTTAGAGGCGAAAGTAGATGACGTCATTTTTTTAGGTGAACTTGCTTTAAACGGCGATTTGCGCCCCGTCACGGGTGTTTTGCCCTCTATCATTTCCGCAAGGGATAAAGGTTACACCAAATTTATTATCCCCAAAGGCAACGCAAAAGAAGCAGGGTATATCAGCGGCGTGGAAGTGTATGCGGCGGCGTCCTTGCGCGAAGTTGTCGATCATCTTTCGGGCATCGCGCCTATGCAGAGCGTAACCACGTCCTCTTTTACGCTGACGGCTAAAAAGGAGAGCAGCTCTTACGATTTGTCCTTTGTAAAGGGTCAGGCGATTGCAAAACGCGCTTTGGAAGTGGCGGTAGCAGGCGGTCATAACATATTATTTGTCGGACCTCCAGGGAGCGGTAAAACCATGTTGGCGCGTTCCCTGCCGTCCGTTTTGCCCGATATGTCCTTTGAGGAAGCTTTGGAAATCACGAAAATACACTCGGTGGCAGGTACGCTTGGCGAGGAGGGTATTGTGTCCGAGCGACCTTTCCGTAGTCCTCATCACACGGCAACGACTGTTTCGTTGTGCGGCGGCGGTAATAAATCGGTGCATCCAGGGGAGATAAGCCTTGCTCACGGTGGCGTCTTATTTTTAGACGAATTGCCCGAATATAAACGTTCTGCGCTCGAAGCGATGCGCCAACCTTTAGAGGACGGCGTTATCACGATTTCCCGTTCGGGGGGTACGGTGACCTATCCAGCTTCCTTTATGTTATGCGCGAGCATGAACCCTTGTCCTTGTGGACATTACGGCAGTAAAAAACGCCGTTGCACTTGCACACCCAACGACATTCGCCGTTACAGAGCGAAAATTTCCGGTCCGCTTTTGGATAGAATTGATATTCAAGTGGAAGTGGACGGTGTGGAATACGACGATTTGGTGCGTGAGAGCGTAGAGGAAAGCAGTGCGGACGTTAAGGCGCGTGCGGATAGAGCAAGACGCATTCAAAGGGAGCGTTTTGAGGGTAGCGGCGTGAATACGAACGCGGAAATGGGGGAAAAGGAATCGCGCGAATACTGCCGTTTGGATAAGGAATGCGAGGAAGTATTGCGCGAAGCATTTAACAGTTTGCATTTATCGGCGCGTGCGCGTTCGAGAATTTTGAAGGTAGCGCGGACCATTGCCGATTTAGAATTATCCGAAAATATCACGCCGGAGCATTTATACGAGGCGATATCGTATAGAACGTATGGCGCGGATTTGGACGAGCAATAGCCAAGATTTAGTTTTCAAAGGCATTGCCTTTGGTGGGGGAAGGGCAACGCCATTCGAATGAACTCCCAAAGAAAGAAACCGATAGGTTGCGTTAAAATACGCCTTCGGCGTTGATACCATTTGGTATAGAATAGCGCAAAACTGCGTTTGCTTATAGGGGGGGCGACTTTTTCGTGGTGCCCACACCCGCAAGGGACATGGGCCCTTGACCCTTGTAATTGGCTTAGTGGGAACAGTATATGAAATATTATCTCATTTATCTCATTATAACATCCATCATCACCTTTTTTCTGTACGTTGCGGACAAACGCAAAGCCAAAAAAGGCAAATGGCGGGTGAGCGAAAAGGCATTGCTTGGGATGTCCTTTCTCGGCGGAGGTGTAGGCGGTTATTTCGCTATGCACCTTGTGCGTCATAAAACCAAACATTGGTATTTCCACGTGGTGAATATTTTGGGTATTCTTTGGCAGGTGGGATTGCTGATTTGGTGGTTGTTGGCGTAAAATCGTCACGTAACAGAGGAGAAATAACTTGTTTGCATTTACCGAACAATTGAAAAATGCTGAAATCATTACAGCGGAATCGCCTCTTTATCCTAACGAATGGAAACATTTATCGGATGCGCCGAAAACGCTTTATGCCGTGGGGGATATTTCCCTATTGAACGAGCGAAAATTCGTGGTGGTCGGTTCTCGTAGGACGCCTGCGTCCGCGTTGAAAATCGGCACACAAATCGCAAAGGAAATTTCGCAAGTGTTTATCGTGACAACGGGTACGGCGGACGGCGGTGACGGAGCGGCAATCGAGGGTGCGATTTTAGGCAGCGGCAAAGTGATATGTTTGCTTGCAGGAGGTTTCTCTGCCATTCCGCAGGGGAATTTACCGCTTCTTCAACAAGTGGCAAAAAAGGGGCTGTTGCTCTCACCACACGCGTATGATACGCCTGTGCGCGCGTTTTCCTATGAATATCGCAATAAGCTGTTGGCGGCGCTGGGGGAAGGTACTTTGGTGTTAGGGGCGGCAGAAAAGAGCGGTGCATTGATTACGGCAAAATATGCAAACGGTATGCAAAAGAAAGTTTTCGCGTTGCCCTATTTTCCAGGTGCTTCGGCAGGGGCAGGCTGTAACGGATTGTTAAAAAGGGGCGCAATATTAACGGAAACTGCCGCGGATATTTTAGAACAGTTTGGCGTAGAAATAAAAAATGAGGCACCCATGGTTGCGTTGAGCGCAGACGAAGAAAAAATGCTTGTTGTGTTGAAAGATATGTCGGAGGGGCATTTATCGGAACTGTCGGCAAAGGCAGGCATACCGCCCTACAAAGCGCGCGCCGTGCTTTCGGCATTAGAAGTGAAAGGTTTGGCAGTGTCGCTTGGGGGAAACAGTTTTGCACCCGTTTCCAAATAAAAAGCAACGTAAAACCTTAAAATCAAATTTGCAAAAAAATTAAAGTTTATATAAAGGGAAGATAGAATGGATTTAATTATCGTAGAGTCGCCTTCCAAGGCAAAAACCATTTCCAAATACCTCAAAGGGCAGTACAAAGTGGACGCTTCGGCAGGGCACATTCGTGATTTACCTGTGCATACGCTGGGCGTGGACGTACAAAACAATTTCGAGCCGAAATACGTGAATTCGGAAGGAAAAGAGGATATCATTCGCCGTTTGACGGAAGCCACAAAACGTGCAGGCCGCGTTTATCTTGCAACCGACCCTGATAGAGAAGGGGAAGCAATTGCATGGCATTTACAGACGGTGCTTGGCTTGGATGAAAAGGGAGAGAACCGTATTGAGTTTAACGAAGTGTCCCAGCGCGCGATTGAAGCGGCTTTAAAGACGCCTCGTCAGATTAATTACAGTCTTGTAGACGCACAGCAGGCACGCCGTGTGTTGGACAGATTGGTGGGTTATAAACTCTCTACTTTGTTAAACCACAAAATCGAGGACAAAAACGGCAACGGCAAACGCACTCTTTCGGGGGGGCGCGTGCAATCGGTGGCGTTGCGTCTTATTGTGGAAAGAGAGCGTGAAATTACAGCTTTCATACCGCAAGAATATTGGAATTTAACGGCGGAATTGCAAGATATTCCCAAAAAATATGCTCCCTTTAAAGCAATGCTTGAAAAGAAGGGGACTCGTAAATACAAACCTGCTTCCGCAGAGGAAACGGCGCAGGTTTTAAGTCAGATTGAAAGCGGTAAATTTATCGTTTCGAAAGTAAAAAAGACGATTGCAAAATCGCACGCGCCCGCGCCTTTTACGACGAGTTCGCTTCAACAGGACGCATCGACAAAGCTCGGTTTCACTGCGCCTGAAACGATGACGCTTGCACAGCATTTGTATGAAGGTATTGAAACGGAAAGCGGCGATCATATCGCATTCATCACGTACATGAGAACGGATTCCGTGCGTGTGGCAAAGGAAGCGCAAATGAAGGCTTTGGAACGTATTCGCACTGTGTACGGGGAAGAATATGCGCCTGAGAAACCCAACTATTACGCTTCAAAAAAGGGTGCGCAGGACGCACACGAAGCCATTCGACCTATCGATTTGGAAATGACCCCCGAAAAGGCGAAAAAATTACTGGATAAAAAGCATTATTCCCTTTACAAGCTCGTTTACGAACGTTTCTTGGCTTCGCAGATGTCAGAGGCGAGATACAATAGTATGCAGATGGAAATCGACAACAGCGGTTACATCTTCAAGGCGAGCGGCAAGGTGTTGTTGTTTGCAGGGTTTACGGCAATTTATCAAGACGTATCGGCGAAGAAAGACGACGAGGACGAGATCAGCTCGGCAAAGCTGTTGCCCGATTTGAATGAAGGGGACGTTTTAGACCTTATTTCCATGCTCAAAGAGCAGAAATTTACAAAACCGCCTCTGCGTTATACGGACGCTTCCCTTGTAAAAACTATGGAAGAAAAGGGAATTGGCAGACCGTCCACATACGCTACTATCATTTCGAAATTGATGCAAAAATACGTCAAAAAAGAGGGGAAATACATGGTACCCGCCCCGATTGCTTACGACGTGGTGGATATGCTTGTAAAGTGCTTTGTGGACGTTATGGACGTTGGTTTTACGGCAGGCATGGAAAACAAACTCGACAACATCGAAGAAGGGGATATCGATTGGCGTAGCGTTGTAGGGGAGTTTTATCCTGGGTTTGAACGCAATTTGCGCGAAGCTTCCTCTTATGGCGATGAATTGACAGAGGTTACTTGTGGAAAATGCGGACATTTCATGATTCGCAGAATGGGTAAATTCGGCAAGTATCTTGCTTGCTCCAACTATCCCGAATGTCAGAATATCCTCAGCGAAACAAAAGAGGAGATTTCCTCGGTGCGCTGTCCTAAGTGTGGTGAAAACATGGTGGTGAAGAGCGGTAAATTTGGGCGTTTCCTCGCTTGCCCCAGCTATCCCGATTGTAAGTCGACTATGTCAATGCCCTCGGATGAAGAACCCAAACTCGTTGGGAAATGCCCTGAATGCGGCGCGGCGATGACGGTGCGTAAATCGAAGAAAGGTAAGGTGTATTACAGCTGCTTGGGCTATCCCGATTGTAAATTCATGAGCTGGGATGTACCGACGGGCGAAAAATGTCCCGAGTGCAACGCTCCTCTCGTACAGACGGCGCGCGGGAACGTGAAGTGTAACAATAAAGATTGTTCCTATCGATTAAAGACGGAAAAAGAGGCAAAAACCGAGAAAAAAGCAAAGGATTTTGTACCGCAGTTGGAAGATGATTTCACGCCTCCCCCTTTAATGGACGAACCTCGTTATACGGGTTATGAGGACGATGATACGGCGTATTTCCCTGAAGGTATCGACGAATAATTTTGCAGGATAGTGCAAGATATGATGGAAAAAGAAGTAATTGTAATTGGCGGCGGTCTTGCCGGCAGTGAGGCGGCGTACTATTTGGCGAGCCACGGCATCAAAACCACGTTGGTGGAAATGAAGCCGAAAAAATTTACGCCTGCACATGAAAGTGAGAATTTTGGGGAGTTGGTGTGTTCCAACTCCTTAAAAAGCAATGACGTATATGCGAACGCGTGCGGACTTTTAAAAGAGGAGATGCGAATGCTCGGTTCGATGATTATCGAGGCAGCGGACGCGACCAAAGTACCGGCAGGCGCGGCGTTGGCGGTGGATAGAGAAAAATTCTCTGCGTATATCACGGAAAAATTGAAAAATTGTCCAAATCTTACGATTGTCAGCGAAGAGGTGAAAACGCTCCCTGAATTGGAAAAGGAGGGGGGCAGGTATGCGATTATTGCTACCGGTCCGTTGACGGCAGAGGCTTTGAGTGAAGATATTTTACGCGTGACGGGCGGCGGCTTGCATTTCTATGACGCTTCTGCGCCTATTATTTCGGCGGAGAGCGTGGACATGACCTGCGCGTTTACGGGCGACAGATATGGAAAGGGCACGGGTGATTACATCAATTGTCCGATGAATAAGGAAGAATATTACGCTTTTGTCGATGCATTGTTAGCGGCGGAGCGCGTGGAATTGCATGAATTTGAAAAGGGTGAAATTTTCGAGGGGTGTATGCCGATAGAAGTGATGGCATCGCGCGGACGGGATACCTTGCGTTATGGTACGTTAAAACCCGTTGGTTTGGCAGATGAGGACGGGAAACGTCCGTATGCAGTGTTACAGCTTCGCAAAGAGAATGAAGAGGGCACGACGTATAATCTTGTGGGATTTCAGACGAATTTAAAATTCCCCGAACAAAAAAGGGTGTTTTCCATGATTCCTGCCTTGAAGAATGCAGACTATTTACGTTATGGTGTGATGCATCGAAATACGTATATTCAATCTCCCGATGTTTTAAATCGCGATTTTTCGTTTAAAAATAATCGAAGGCTGTTTTTTGCAGGGCAGATCACGGGCGTGGAAGGGTATGTGGAAAGTGCGGCAAGCGGATTATTGGCGGCTATTCACATCACCGATGAAATTCTTGGAAGACCCACCCATGTATTTGATGAACGTACAATTTGCGGAGCATTGGAAACGCATATTTCCACGAAAGTGAAAGATTTTCAGCCCATGAATGCAAATTTCGGTATTTTATCTTCTTTGCCTATGCGCATTAAGGATAAAAAGGAACGATATCACGCTTTGGCAGAGAGAGCCTTGGAATCTATTAAGGAAATGGTATAACATTATGGAATTTAGAGGAACAACGATTTGCGCGGTGAAACGCGGCGGCGTGACGGCGATTGCTGGCGACGGTCAAGTGACCATGGGCGAATCGGTCATTTTTAAAAACACGGCGGTGAAAGTGCGCCGTATCTTTGGTGGCAAAGTCATTCTTGGTTTTGCTGGTTCTGTAACGGACGCTTTTGCTCTCACCGAACGATTCGAGGGTATGTTGAATAAATTCGGCGGCAACTTAATGCGTTCTGCTGTGGAGCTTGCAGAGCTTTGGCGTAGCGATAAAATTGGCAGAAAGTTAGATGCCATGATGATT
>SVHQ01000074.1 GCA_015055785.1 Clostridiales bacterium
AATGTAATCGCAAATGGGTGCTTGTCGGCATGGATTTAATGCAAAGCGCAATCATGCTGACCGTCGGTATTTTTGCGTATATGGGAAAATTAAGCGTTATAGGCGTTTTAATAGCAGCATTTCTTGCCGCTTTTGGCAGTGTGTTTTATTCTCCTGCCGCTAATACGCTTATGATTGATATTATCCCGCATGACGATATGGTGCGCGGACGGTCGATATTTTCCAGCGTCAATTCCCTTATTAATATGTTGGGGACGGCGTTTAGCGGTGTCATGGTTGCATTTTTTGGTGTTCCACTGATTGTGGTTATCAATGGTTTGAGCAATTTATATTCCGCCATTACCGAACTATTTGTACGCGTTCCGAAAACAGTACAGCAAGGGGAAAAGGTTACCGTAAAAAGCATTTTACGCGATTCGAAACTTGCAATCAAGGCGATTGCGGCAGAGCCTTGTTTAAGAATATTTGTTCCGTGTGCTTTGCTTCTTAATTTGTTGAGTGCAGGACCTTTGTCCATGGTATTACCCTTTATCATGGAAAAAGGATTTAGCGTAGACCACTACGGCTATCTTATGTCCGTTTGGACAGCGGCTTCTCTAATCTGCGTAGTGCTGTTGGGGGCGATAAAACTCAAACCTAAAATGCGATTTTGGAGTATGGCGATTGGATTTTTAGGCGCGGAGATATTTATGATTGTAGCGTATTTATCCAATCAGTTTATTCCTATGTGTATAATGGTGTTTATCGGGGCTTTTCTCAATTCCGCGGCGAATGCAATTTTTAACGCATCGCTCATGCTTGCCTTGCCAGAGGAAAACCGTGGCGCAATTTTAGGCTTTATCTCGTCAGCAAGCGTTGGTGGTACGGCGTTATCGACTGTATTATATGGTGTATTGGGCGACATTTTCCCTTTGTATATTATATTTGCCATAGGCAGTGCGGTTTCCCTTGTCCCGATGATATATCTTTGTTTCCATTCTCAAACGAAGAAATTTATACTTACATATTAAAATAGGATACGGTAGTTATGTTCATACGAAAGACGGTGGAAGCTGATTTAGAACGAATTGGTGAAATCTATAAAAATGCAAAAAAGTTCATGCGTGAAACGGGCAATCCTCAGCAGTGGAATGGTGCAAAACCGAATATAGAAACCGCGCGTGAAGATATGGAAAAGGAGATAGGTTACGTGGCGGAAGAGAATGGCGAAATTCTTGCTGTGTTTATGTTTTCGACAGAGCCTGACCCCACGTATGCAAAAATTTATGACGGCGAATGGTTGCTAAATGCTCCTTACGGCGTTATCCATCGTATTGCTGTGGCAAAACAAGGTCGGGGGATTGTAGGGAAATGTATCAATGAGTGTTTTGCTCGCTGTCAGAATTTGAGAATGGATACCCATCGCGATAATTTGCCGATGCAACGCGCTCTTTTAAAACAGGGCTTTAAATATTGTGGCATAATTCATCTGGAAAATGGGGATGAAAGACTTGCTTATCAAAAGACAAATTAAGAAAATGAAAGGGGCAGGTATGCGTTGAATGCATACCTGCCCTTAAATAATAGCTATTTTATGAAATTTAAAGAATGGGCATAAAGAGCAGTTTACGCTTCTTTATGCTTTTTGTTTTTTGCGTCCTCATGACGTGCGGACGTTTTACCTTCAGGGTTGATATCGCCTGCTTTCGTCAATGCAATCTTGGTGAGCGCAGGGCCGACAAGTTCGTAAACCAATACAGCGAATAACGTAATGCTAACAACGACAACGCCCACTTCGCTGTTGTGAATTGCAGGGCTGCTATAATATTGTTGCACCGTATTTGCCATGCCGAGCGCAACGCCTGCTTGGGGCAAAAGGGTAATGCCGAGATATTTCACGATGTTATCGTTGCATTTTGAGAATTTCGCGCTGGAGAGTGCGCCCGTATATTTACCAAGCGAACGGAATATAAGATATACAATACCGATGATTACGATGGAAAGGCTTGTGAATACGGAAAGGTCGAGTTCTGCGCCGCTCGTTACGAAAAATACGATCAAGAGAGGGGCAGTCCAACGGTCCACTCTGTCCATAAGTTCTTCCGAGAAATCGCAGATATTGCAGAAAATCGTGCCGAGCATCATGCAAGCCAGCAAGGACGAGAAACCGATATGTACTGCGCCGATTTGGAATTTCATCGAGGAAATAGCAATCGTGATGAAGAGGAATGCCACGGACACCGCCAAACGTTTAGAACGGGAGTGGAAAAATCTTTCGCAGAAGCTGAACAAATACCCAACTGCCGCGCCAAGACCGATAGAAAGCACGATTTCAAGTAAGGGTTCGACAACGATAGAAAGCACGCTGACTTCGCCTGTACCAAGACCTTTCGCAACACCAAAGGAAATGGCGAAAAGGATAAGGCCAACTGCGTCATCCAAAGCAACGACGGGCAAAAGGATATCGGTGAGCGGCCCTTTTGCTTTATACTGTTTTACGACCATGAGCGTTGCTGCAGGTGCAGTAGCCGAAGCGATTGCACCGAGAATGATAGCCGCTTCCAAAGGCAATTTATCGGGCATAATCAAATGCAAAATAATCAAGGCGATATCGACGAACAGCGTCGTGACAACAGCTTGAAAAATGCCGACGATGGTCGCTTGTTTTCCGATTTTCTTCAATTGCGAAAGGCGGAATTCGTTGCCGATAGAAAAGGCAATAAATCCAAGTGCCGCATCTTTCAAAATAACAAAAGCGTGAAGATAGGGGCTGGTAAAGCCACCGTTCCCGTTTGAAATGCTGGTGAAACCAATGCCGTTTACGCCGATAAGCGCGCTTAACTGCCCGAGTGCGTAAGGCCCGACGAGTATACCGGCAACGAGGTAAGCCGTGACGGCAGGAAGATTTAATTTTTTCGCAAGACGGGAGAGTAAGAGCCCTGCCAGTAGTGCGATAGCCAAACAAAGTAAGACATTTTCCAAGGACTGCTCCATAAAAACCTCCAAAAAATTTTGAAAATTGTCAATTTCGACAACATTATACTACTTCCTTTTTAGAAAAGCAATCGAAAAGGTAAGCAAAAGAAAAAAAGTCATAAAATTATTTATATAATTATTTATATATGTACATGTACGCACGCGTGCAAGAATTTCCATAGAAAAACATAGCAAAGCCTGCTTTCAGTGATTGACATTTTAAGAAAATAGTTGTATAATCGTTTTTGATAGTGTTTATAATGGCAGAATATAGGCTTTTTATTATAAAAAAGACATTGAAAAAGCATGAAAACCCTTAAAAAAGGAGAGAAATATGTATCAAATTGTCAGTAAGAAATCGCTGAATCCCACAGTGACGCAGATGGAAATTCTTGCGCCGTTTGTGGCGAAAAAAGCATTGCCCGGTCAGTTTATCATTTTGCGTGTGGACGAGGATGGGGAAAGGATTCCTCTTACGATTGCAGGGTATGATCGTGAAAGAGGTACGGTAACGATTATTTTCCAAATCGTCGGTGCGTCCACCGAACGTTTGAATCATAAAAATGCAGGGGATTTTATTCCCGATTTCGTTGGACCTTTGGGTAAACCTACCCATACGGAGGGCTTGAAAAAGGTGTGCGTTGTTGGCGGCGGCGTTGGCTGTGCGATTGCATTGCCTGTTGCGCGTGCATTGCATGAACAGGGCGCGGAAGTTACTTCGATTATCGGTTTTAGGAATAAAGACCTTGTTATTTTGGAAGAGGAATTTAAGGCTTGTTCGGATAATTTTTATATGATGACGGACGACGGTTCGTATGGCCGTCAGGGCAACGTTACGGTGCCTTTGAAAGAATTGCTTGGCAATGGCGAGCAGTTTGATGAAGTCATTACCATCGGTCCCCTTATCATGATGAAATTCGTTTGTTTGGCGACCAAGGAATACGGCGTAAAAACAATCGCCAGCATGAATCCCGTCATGATAGACGGTACGGGTATGTGTGGCGGCTGTCGTTTGACCGTAGGCGGAAAAATGTTGTTCGCTTGCGTGGACGGACCTGAATTTGACGGTCATGAAATCGATTTTGACGAAGCGATGAGCCGTTCTCGCGCTTATGCGGATTTTGAGGCGCGTGAAAGAGAAGAAACGTGCAATCTTTTCAAAAAGGAGGTTGAATAATCATGGCGGCAAAATTTAACATGGCTCCTTTGAAAAATCCTATGCCCGCGCAGGACCCTCAAGTTCGTAACGGTAATTTTGAAGAGGTTGCGCTCGGCTATACGGCAGAGATGGCGATGGATGAAGCAAAACGCTGTATTGGTTGCAAAAACCGTCCTTGCGTAGCGGCTTGCCCCGTAAATATTAAAATTCCCGAATTTATTGCAAAAGTAGCGGAAGGGGATTTCGAGGGGGCATATCAAATTATAGCGGAAGATTCTTCTTTGCCTGCTGTTTGCGGCAGAGTTTGTCCGCAGGAAACGCAGTGTGAGGGGAAGTGTACGCGCGGTATTAAAGCTGGGTGTGAAGCGGTCGGGATTGGCCGTTTGGAACGCTTTGTTGCCGATTGGCATAATGCAAATTGTAACGTTCAACCCACACCTGCCCCCTCCAATGGCCATAAAGTGGCGGTTGTCGGCAGTGGACCTGCGGGGCTTACTTGTGCTGGCGATTTGGCGAAAATGGGCTATGACGTAACGGTGTTTGAAGCGTTGCACGTAGCCGGCGGTGTGCTTGTGTACGGTATTCCCGAATTTCGTCTGCCCAAAGCCATCGTACAAAAGGAAGTGGACAATTTAAAAGCGCTTGGCGTTAAAGTGGAAACGAATATGGTTATCGGGCGCGTGATCACGATTGAGGAATTGAAAACGGAATACGGTTTTGAAGGGGTGTTTATCGGTAGTGGTGCAGGTTTGCCGAAATTTATGAATATCCCTGGCGAGAGCTTGAAAGGGGTATATTCCGCAAACGAATTCCTCACTCGTTCTAACCTCATGAAAGCTTATAAAACGGATAGCCATACGCCTATTCAGCATGGTAAATGCGTGGCGGTAGTCGGCGGCGGCAACGTGGCCATGGACGCGGCGCGTACGGCAAAGCGCTTGGGCGCAGAAGTGCATATTATCTACCGTCGTGGTGAGGAAGAATTGCCTGCCCGTCGTGAGGAAATCGAACACGCAAAGGAAGAGGGCATTATTTTTGATTTGCTCACCAATCCTACGCGTATTTTGGCAACGGACGTCACCGACCCTCGCGATCCGCATTACGGTTGGGTGAGCGGAATTGAATGTGTTCGCATGGAGCTTGGTGAACCCGATGAAAGCGGCAGACGTTCGCCTAAGGTTGTGGAGGGGAGCGAGTTTGTTATCCCCGTCGATTGTGTCATTATGTCGCTCGGTACGTCGCCCAATCCCTTGTTAAAAGCAACAACGCCTGGTTTGGAAACCCTTCGCCGCGGTGAAATTGCTGTGGATGAAGTGGGTAAAACGTCAATTGAGGGTGTATATTGCGGCGGTGATGCGGCAACGGGCGCGGCGACCGTCATCAAAGCCATGGGTGCAGGAAAAGTGGCAGCAAAGGCGATTAACGAGTATATTCAAAGCAAATAAATATTCTTTATCGAGTAAGAAAAAGGTTTGGGAGCGAGAGAAATTTCGTTCCCATTTTTTTATGGAATATCTTGACTTGATAGAGGAAAAATGGTAGAATAAAAACATGGAAACGAAGAAGATGCATTTTGAGCAAACAATCGCAAAAGAAAAAAGAGAAAAAGTAAATAGAAAAGAGACTTTAGCGGAATTTTGTAAGAGAAATTGCGCCTTGTTTTTTGCCCCTTTGATTGCATTTTGTATATATGTTTTTATGTTGATATATTATCAAGTGTATCCGTTTGGCGATTACACGGTAGCGAGTTACGATCTTTCCTCGCAAATATGTCCGTTTGTCGAACATTTTTTTGACGTATTCAACGGTAGATCGACTTTGTTTTATTCGCACGCAATCGTAGGTGGTATGGACGTTACGGGGTCTTTGATGTATTTTATTTTCAGCCCGTTCAGCTTCCTATTCTTTATCTTCGGAGAGGGGAGAGTGGCGCACACGGTGGGGATTGTGATGGCGTGCAAGGTGATGGCGGTTGCCTTTTCTGGCACGTGGTTTGCGAAAAAACTCTTTAAGGGTATTCCCGATTATCTTTGCGTGGCACTGGGGCTCACTTACACCTATTGCGGCTATATGTTTGTTGCGAATACGTACATCAATTGGGTGGATTTTCTTATTTACATGCCTTTTGCAGCAACAGCGTTTGTATATTTTGTAAAAACGGACAAATTTTTGCCGTTTGCCTTGATAATGGCTTGTTGTATATACACCAGTTTTTCTATTGCTTGTTTTTCCATGTTCACGGTATTCCCGTTGCTGATAGCGTATGCTTTGTTTTGCGTAGAAAAACAGCGTAGAAATATGTTCATTACGAAAATTTGTCTTTGCTTTTTTGTGGCGGTGTTGCTTGCGTTGCCCGTACTGTTGCCTGCCTTGGTTTCCTATGCAAACGGTGCGCGTAGCGGCGATAGCGGGCTTTTTGCCAATCTGTGGAACGGTTTTAAGGATTACAAAACAGGTAACCCCGTAGAGCTTGATACAAAAAACTTTTTAAAGAGCTTTTCGAAAGGTATTTACACGAAATGGACGTATATCATATCCGATTCTATCTTTTTATTGCTTACGTTGATTTGGTTTTACCGTAACGATTTTAAAAAACCGTTTGTTCAATTTATGTTCCTTGCAGGTGTTTTCACCTTGCTTCCCACGGTTGTTGATGAAGCGATGGTGCTGATGAATATGGGCTCCTACATGTCGTATGCGTTGCGTTTTGGTTTTTTGAACGCTTTGTATTTTTATGGCGGCGCGTGTTTATGCTTGGAGGGGATTTGTTTCCAGAAAAAAAGCGCCTTTGACGGTACGCCGTTGTTTTCTCCTTTGGCGGATGATGTAGATGATGTGGCTGAGGAGAGTTTGGCGTTGAAAAATATGCCTGAAAAGGAAAACGATGGGGGCATGTACGCGACGAACTCCAAAAATATTGATAAAATTCACGAGAAAAAACAACGTATTTGGTCGGGGTTGATATTGGGGCTTGGCCTTTTGGCGTTTGTGTTCTTGTTTGTTTTTATGATAGATAATAATTATAAAGATAGCACGTTGTGGGGGTATTTTATCGGTTCGGACGATTTGAAAGGACTGAGCGGTTTTTCAGCGGCTTTTGCGCATTCGCTTGGTGGTTTGCCCGTGATTTTGGTGTTTTTCGTAACGGTGGCAGTCGTTGCATTCAGCGGTTTTTTATTGATTGAAAAGAAGAGGATTAGCCCAAGATTGCTTTCCTACGTGTTGGTTGTGGTCGTTGGAATGCAGGTGTTGTTTTATAATCAGCAGCTTGTTGTGGGGAATCGTTCCACGCAACACAAAGATTTAGACGCGTATACACGTTTGTGCGCGCAGCTTAGTGAACAGGACGATACGTTTTTCCGCGTGAAAGACTATGGAAAGAGCGTGAAAAACGGTGACGTGGACAAGCGAGAAAGCCTTTGGACGGCGAATGCGCCGTTGACGGGTGGAAGCAATTCGTTTAGTGTATTCTCATCGATGGTGGATAAGGATAATTTTGCGGTATATCGGTTGTTTGGATATTTGGGTAATGGTAAAAACAGTTTTAAAAGCACGCATAATATAGATAGAAGCAATCGCTCAGAAGAATTTGGGGATTCCTTTTTGGGCTATAAATATTATTTCGTGCCCGTGAAAGAAAAGGACCATTTCCAAGAGGGTAAAACGGTTGCCAAATACGTTAAGCCGTATATGGTGACGGACGAAAACGGCAATGAAACGCAGT
>SVHQ01000075.1:0-5484 GCA_015055785.1 Clostridiales bacterium
GAAACGTGATCTACGTCAAGAGGGCTGGGAAGGAAGTTGATAACGGCGTCAAGAAGGAACTGAACGCCTTTGTTCTTATAGGAAGAACCGCAGAGCATGGGAATAGCTTCCATATTAAGACAACGTGCACGAAGACCGAAAATAATTTCTTCTGCGGACAAATCGCCATTTTCGAAGAATTTTTCCATCAATTCATCACTTGCAGAGGCAGCTTCTTCTACCAATTTTGCTCTGTATTCGTTTACAACGTCCATCATATCGGCAGGAATGGGTTCCTTACGGAAATCCTTACCAAGGTCGTCATAGTAAACTTCTGCTTCCATGTGGATAAGGTCAACGATACCTCTGAAGGAATCTTCCTTACCAATGGGCAATTCGATGGGTACGGGATTTGCACCCAATCTTTCACGGATCATGTTTTCAACACGGAAATAGTCCGCGCCGTTGATGTCCATTTTATTAACGTATGCAATACGGGGAACTTTATAGTTGTCAGCCTGTCTCCAAACGGTTTCAGACTGAGGTTCTACACCACCCTTTGCACAGAACGTTGCAACAGCACCATCCAATACACGGAGCGAACGTTCAACTTCTACGGTGAAGTCAACGTGGCCCGGGGTATCGATAATGTTAAAGCGGTGACCTTTCCAGATACACGTCGTTGCAGCAGACGTAATCGTAATACCACGTTCTTGTTCTTGAGCCATCCAGTCCATTACAGCGGTACCTTCATGGGTATCACCAATCTTATGGGTCTTACCGGTATAGAACAAAATACGTTCAGTCGTTGTCGTCTTACCTGCGTCGATATGTGCCATAATACCAAAGTTTCTGGTATGGAGCAAATCGTATTCTCTAGCCATAGTCTACCTCTCTTAGAATCTGAAATGAGCGAATGCTTTATTCGCTTCAGCCATTCTATGCGTATCTTCTTTCTTCTTAACAGAACCACCGGTGTTGTTGTAAGCATCCATCAATTCCGCAGCAAGTCTCTTAGACATTTCTCTTTCGCTTCTCTTTCTCGTGTTGATAACGAGCCAACGGATTGCAAGAGTTTGGCGTCTTTCAGGTCTGATTTCGATAGGAACTTGATAGTTAGCACCACCCACACGGCGAGCTTTTACTTCAACTACAGGCATAACGTTTTCCATAGCCTGCTTGAAAATTTCCATGGGATCCATATCCAACTTTTCACCCATGATTTTAAATGCGTCATAAACGATCGTCTGCGCCGTACCTTTCTTACCGTCAAGCATAATTTGATTGATAAGTTTGGTTACAACTTTGCTTCCATACATAGGATCGGGCAGAACGTCTCTCTTAGGGACATTACCTCTTCTAGGCATAGTTTTTATCCTCCTTTAAATAATTTTGATAAGGGCATTACCCTTCAGTACAGCTATCGCGCTTTTCCAAAATATTAAAAAGTGCGAATCTTCTGCAACCTTAGTTGCATACTGCCTACTTTTATTCGGGGCTTTTTGAGCTATATTCCGATTGCAAGTAGGTCTTTTGCGTTTTGGTTTCTTAGTCTTAAAACGCAACCGACTTTCGGGTGTTTTCAGAGTTCCCGTACCTCTTTGAAAGTAAATACTTTCTCTCTTGACTGTTTGCGTATTTTTCTACGCAATACGAGCCTTACGCCTTAGGACGTTTAGCACCGTACTTGGAACGGGACTGCTTACGCTTTGCAACACCTGCGGTGTCAAGAGCGCCACGTACGATATGGTAACGTACACCGGGCAAGTCCTTAACACGTCCGCCTCTAATCAAAACGGAGCTGTGTTCTTGAAGGTTGTGACCTTCACCGGGAATGTAAACCGTACCTTCCTGCTTGTTGGTAAGACGCACACGAGCGATCTTACGCATAGCGGAGTTAGGCTTCTTAGGAGAAGTCGTGGTAACGGACAAACAAACGCCGCGCTTCTGAGGGCAGTTATCCAAAATAGGGCTCTTGGATTTGTAGGTGAGCTGCTCTCTGCCTTTTTTGATAAGCTGATTAATTGTAGGCATGTATTTGACCTCCTTGTAAAAAATTTGGAATATATTTCTCAAAAGTTGCCCTTATCGCAACTTTAAAGAAAGCAAATTAAGTTTGTGTGGCTTGTCCGATAAAAATCGGTCATTAGGGCATAATATCCCCTACCAAACGCCACAGCGAATTTTATTTTAACACTTTTCTTCCCTTTTGTCAAACGTTTGAACGAACTTTTTTTAAATTTTTTATCATTCTATCTTACAAAAAACAATAGACAGGTTTTTTCCTGCCTATTGCTGATTTTATTATAAACTTTCTAACTGTGCAACGCACTTTTCTTTCATGTCTTGATATTTTGCCAATTTTTCCTTTTCAGCATCTACCAATTTTGCAGGCGCTTTGGAAACGAAGCTTTCATTCTTTAATTTCCCTTCCGCACGCGCAATTTCACTGTCGATACGTTCAATTTCTGCCATCAAACGCGCTTTTTCCTTTTCAATATCTACAAGCTCGCCTAAAGGTACGTAAATTTGTGCAATCTCCGTAACCGACGAAACCGTCTTACCGTTTACGTCAGCAGAACTTTCCACGAAATTGAGCGCACTCGCACCAGAAAGTTTCATGATACAATCCTTATTTACTTGGATTAAACGTTTGCTTTCCGTAACGATATTCAATTCTACTTTCTTGGAAGGAGGACATTCCGCATCTTTCTTCATAGCACGAACAGCCTTGATGATTTCCATAACGCCTTCAAACGCCTTAGCTTCTTTCTTATACGCCATCTTTGCGTTATATCTGGGGAAATCCGCAATCATGATGCTACCCTTTGTATTAGGCAGATTTGCGTAAATTTCTTCCGTAACGAAAGGAATAAAGGGATGCAACAATTTAAGCGCATTTTCCAAGACAAAACAAAGCACCGCCAAAGCGTCCGTCTTTCTGCCCTCGTCCTCACCATAAAGTGCGGGTTTGCAAAGTTCGATATACCAATCACAGAAATTATCCCAAACAAAATCGGTAACCAAATCGCTTGCAACACCCATTTCATATTTATTAAGGTCGGTGGTTGTTTCACGGATACAGTTTTGCAATTTTGCAATAATCCATTTATCTGCAGGCGCAAGTTTCACCTTATCAATGGACGGAATTTCTTTTCCCTCGGCATTCATCAATACAAAACGAGCTGCATTCCATAATTTATTAATAAAGTTACGGCAAGATTCCACTTTCGCATCCGAATAACGCGTATCGTTACCAGGCGCAACACCCGTCAACAACGACAAACGTAAAGAGTCTGCGCCGTATTTTTCAATAACTTCCAACGGATCGATGCCATTACCGAGCGATTTACTCATTTTTCTGCCCTGCTCATCACGAATAATACCGTGAATAAGCACGTCGTGGAAAGGTACTTTACCTGTGTGTTCAATACCTGAGAAAATCATTCTTGCAACCCAGAAGAAGATGATATCATACCCCGTTACCAATACGTCCGTGGGATAGAAATAATCGTAATCTGCCGTCTTTTCGGGATAGCCAAGTGTCGAGAAAGGCCAAAGTGCTGAAGAGAACCACGTATCCAATACATCTTCATCTTGATGAATATTATGGCTACCGCATTGAGGACAATGGGTGGGATCTTCCTTTTCGCAAATTACCTTTCCGCAATCCTTGCAATACCATACGGGAATACGGTGTCCCCACCAAAGCTGACGGGAAATACACCAATCACGCACGTTTTCCATCCAATTATAATAAATTTTCGAAAAACGTTCGGGAACAAATTTAACTTTATTCTTCATAACCGCGTTGATTGCAGGTTTTGCGAGCGGTTCCATTTTTACAAACCATTGTTTGGAAACAATCGGTTCCACCGTCGAATGACAACGGTAACAATGCCCTACGTTGTGAGTATGCGCTTCGATTTTTACAAGATAGCCTTGTGCTTGCAAATCGCTTACAATCTTCTTTCTTGCGTCATATCTATCCAAGCCTTGATATTCCCCTGCAAGTTCGTTCATCGAACCATCATCGTTCATCACGCGAATTACGGGTAAGTTATGACGTTTACCGACTTCGAAGTCATTGGGGTCATGCGCGGGCGTAATCTTAACGCAACCCGTACCAAAAGCAGGATCTACGTATTCGTCTGCAACTACGGGAATTTCCCTGCCCGTCAAAGGCAAAATCAACGTTTTGCCTACGATAGATTGATAGCGTTCGTCATCAGGATGCACAGCAACAGCCGTATCCCCAAGCATGGTTTCAGGACGCGTCGTAGCCACAACAACTTCCGATTTACCATCCGCCGTAGGATAGCGCAAATGCCAGAAATGTCCACTCTCTTCCGCGTATTCCACTTCCGCATCCGAAAGCGCAGTTTTACAGCAAGGACACCAGTTGATAATACGGTCGCCTTGATAAATTAAACCTTTGTTATAGAGATTTACGAACACTTCACGTACGGCACGAGAACATTTTTCATCCATAGTGAATGCTTGGCGCGACCAATCGCAAGACGTACCCATTTTGCGTTGTTGCTGCATAATACGATTGCCGTATTGTTCTTTCCAATCCCACGCACGGACAAGGAAACCATCACGACCGATATCCGCTTTCGTAATGCCTTCCGCTTTCATTTTTTCGACAATTTTTACTTCCGTTGCAATCGAAGCATGGTCGCACCCAGGAAGCCATAACGCTGCATAACCCTGCATTCTCTTAAAACGAATGAGCGTATCTTGCAACGTAGCATCCATTGCATGCCCCATGTGTAACTGTCCCGTGATATTGGGAGGTGGCATCATAATGGTAAACGGCACTTTGTCTGCATCGATTTCCGCGCGGAAATATCCCGATTCTTCCCAATCGGCATAAATTCTGTCTTCAAAATCTTTAGGGTTGTACGTCTTTTGCATTTCCATATCTAAAAACCTCTATTTGTGGTATTTCTTCTTACTGCACCTCGCTATTGCTTAAAAAATGGCGTTAAACCGCTATTTTAATTTCAGCATAGCCTATCCATTATAGTACTTTTATTTTTAATTGTCAAATATAAATGCGCGCACATATAATATATTATTCTAAAAAATTTTTTATTTGGAGATTGATGAATCATGAACAAAATTATAAAATTCCTTTGCGGCATTTTCATAACCTGCTTTACTTTTCTCCCCCTCTCGGCATGCCAAAAAAAGAATGAAACAGACGTAACTACTTTAAAAATTAATGAAGTGACCCATTCCGTCTTTTATGCTCCTTTATATCTCGCCGATTCGTTGGGATATTTTGCAGAAGAAAAAATCCAAATAGAACTCACCAACGGTGGGGGCGCGGATAAAGTTATGTCTGCCGTGCTTTCAGGCGATTCCGATATCGGTTTTTGCGGTCCCGAAGCCGCTTTATACGTTCTTGTAGGCGGTTCCTCCGACGTCCCTACGGTATTTGGGCAATTGACCAAACGTGACGGTTCTTTCCTCGTTTCACGAAAACCCGAGCCTAAT
>SVHQ01000075.1:5494-7730 GCA_015055785.1 Clostridiales bacterium
AAAAGGCGGCGTACCTGCCATGACCTTTGAATACGTACTTAATGAGCACAATCTGTTTGACGGCACGAACGTACACTTAAATTACGACGTCGCATTCAATCTTATGGTAAGTGCTTTCGAAGCAGGCACCGCCGATTATTGTACGATGTTCGACCCTACCGCTTATGAATATGAAGCCGCTGGAAAAGGTTACGTTGTTGCTTCCGTAGGCGAAGCTTCGGGGGAAGTCCCCTACACTTGCTTTATGGCTAAAAAATCGTGGATGCATAAAAATGAAAGTACTGTTGAAGGCTTCCTTCGCGCGGTTACGAAAGCCGTAAAATATATTCAAGAAAACGACGGTGCAAAAGCAGCACCCTACCTCACCAAATATTTTGAAGGTATTTCCGAAGCTTCCATTGCCGCATCTGTAGAGCGTTATAAAGAAATCGATGCTTGGCGGGATAATCTCTCCATGACGGAAGACAGTTTCAACCGTTTGCAAGACATCATTGAAAACGCAGGTGAATTGACCCGTCGCGCACAACTCAACGAATTGGTAAATAACGAATATGCAAATAAAGTATATAATGAAATCTATAAGAAATAATACGTAAGGAACTACGCAAATGAAAGAAGTTTTACGATTTGAAAACGTTTCGATGCACTATCACAGTAAACAGGGGGAAACGATCGCTTTAAAAAACGTCAATTTCTCCGTTAATGAAGGTGAATTTGTTGCAATCATCGGGCCGTCCGGCTGCGGAAAAACCACTCTTTTATCTTTGGCAGCCGGACTGTTAATGCCCACAAAAGGCACTATTTACAACTCTGGAATTTCTTTTGGATATATGCTGCAAAAAGACGAACTTTTCCCTTGGCGCACCATTGAAAAAAATATTTTTCTCCCCTTGGAAATCCATAAAACAAATACGCAAGAAAACCGTGAACGCGCAATTGCTTTAACGGAAAAATACGGTTTGAAACAATTTTTAAAGAATTATCCCAGCTCTTTATCTGGCGGTATGCGTCAGCGCGCTGCGCTTATTCGCACACTCTCGGTTAACCCTGACGTTTTACTCCTCGATGAGCCTTTTTCCGCTTTGGATTATCAAACGCGCCTCTCCGTTTGCGATGACGTTTATAAAATTATACGTAACGAAAAAAAGACCGCACTGCTAATCACACACGATATCAGCGAAGCCATTTCCGTTGCCGATAAAATTTTCGTTCTCTCGCAACGTCCGGCAAGCGTCGTCGCGGAACACCGTTTGAATTTTCCCGAATCCGAGCCATTAAAACGGCGTGAAAACAAAGAGTTTTCCAAATGGTTTGAACTGCTTTGGAAGGAGTTAAACGCATGAAAAAAGCAATCGATTATTCAAAAGAACATACTCTTTATTTAAAAGGCATGCGGCGCAGAAGCATTCTTGTAAACGTTGCACGCTTTTCCATACTTCTACTATTACTGTTGATTTGGGAACTTTCCGCACGTTTCATGTGGATCAATCCTTTTATCACCAGCTCCCCCTCGCGCATTGATAAAACAATTGTCGAGCTTTATGAAAATGGTACGCTTTTTTATCACGTGGGTACAACGCTTTGGGAAACGCTTCTGGGTTTTTTCATTGCTGTTGTCTTGGGATATTCCATTGCTCTGCTTTTATGGTGGAGCGAAATCTTCCGACGAATTTCCGAGCCCTACCTCGTCGTGTTGAATGCGTTGCCAAAAATTGCCCTTGGTCCATTGATTATTATTTGGTGTGGCACAGGCAGCAAAGCCATCGTATTTATGACGATTTTAATTGGTTTGATTGTTGCCATACTTAATATGCTAAACGGATTTATGGCAACGGATGAAAACAAATTATTGCTTTTAAAATCCATGGGCGCAAACAAACTGCAAATTCTTTTAAAACTTGTTATCCCCTCTGCTCTTCCCAATTTCATTTCTATGCTTAAAATAAACGTGGGAATGGCTTGGATTGGCTCGATCATGGGTGAATATATCGTTTCGAAAGCTGGCATTGGGTATTTGATTGTATATGGCGGTCAGGTATTCAAGCTGGATTTGGTGATGAGCGCAGTGTTCATTCTCTGCATTCTCGCCGCCGCCATGTACGCTATTGTCGCACTCATCGAAAAGCTCGTCATTAAAAATCAAAAATAAGAAATAACCGCTCCTTTCTATCAGGTAATACACCTTTAAGGAAAGAGCGGTTTGTTTATTATTGATTTCTTTTTATCCTTTCACAGC
>SVHQ01000076.1 GCA_015055785.1 Clostridiales bacterium
GACACCTGCCCGAATTTATTTTGCACTCTGCCGTAGAATAAATACTCGCCTGCCTGCAATTTCTGGGCAACGTACGGCTGATTAAACCAAACGACGGTGAACAGAAAGCCGTCCTGCGCACAAAAAGCTTTCACCATTTTCCGTTTCGAACCGTACTGCACGGCATTCACGCGCGTAACCTCGCAAGCTACGAGAATCATATCGTTATGGTAGGCATATTTAATAGACGCACGTTCGGTGAGGTCGAGATAGGCGCGCGGATAGAAACGCACGAGGTCCTCCACGTCGTTGATACCCAATTTATAAAAATCCTTTTCTCTTTTTTCTCCTATCGAACGGAGCGCCGATAATTTCATGATTCCTGCTTCCTTTTTATTCATGAATGGTATTCTTCGAAAACTATTATAAATATAGCCATAACGCCGACAAATATCGGCAATTCATACGTTCGCAGAACGCAATTCACTGAGCGTCAGCGAACATTCACGCCAACGATACGTTGGCTATTCACTTTATAAAAAACGGGAAAGACGCCAACCGCCCTTCCCGTTCTTTATCCTATTTCTTTTGTTTTATCAAATGCTTATTCCATAGAAATGATATAATAATATACAGATTGACCGCCGTTATGGAAATCCACGTCACAATCGGGATAATTTTCCGCGATGGTTGCGCTGAGTGCTTCCGCCTCTTCTTCCTTCACGTCCTCACCGTAATACAACGTAATCACTTGATGGAAATCCTCTTTCATACGGGAAATCAATTTCATCACCGTTTCTTCCAACGAATGGGATTTCGCCAAAATCTTCTTATCGTCAAGGCCGATGATATCCCCTTCCTTAATCGTGAAACCGTTCAACGACGTATTACGAACTGCATACGTTACCTGCCCTACCTTTACGTTATCCAAGGCATGAATCATGTTCGTCTTGTTTTCTACGGCACTCACTTCGGGATTAAATTCCAACGCCGCCGCAAAACCCTGCGGTACGTTCTTCGTAGGAATTACGTGAATTTTTTTATTTTCAACAAGGTTCTTCGCCTGTTCTGCCGCAAGAATAATATTCTTATTGTTGGGGAAGACGAAAATATGCTCTGCATTAATCTTCTTTGCCGCGTCTGCGATATCGCTTGCAGAGGGGTTCATTGTCTGACCGCCCTCAATGATACGGTCCACAGCCAAATCCTTGAAGATGTCCGAAAGACCAGAACCCGTACAAATTGCGAGCATACCCATTTCTTTCTTTTCCGCTTCCATCTTCGCTTTCAACTGACGGTTTTGTTCCAACATATTTTCAATCTTCGGACGGTCCAATTCTCCCAATTCCAAAGCATACGTCAATGCTTTACCAGGCTGATTGGTGTGAACGTGTACTTTTACAAGTTCCAAGTCCCCAATACAGATAACACTATCGCCAAGCGCCATCAATTTTTCTCTCAATCTATCGATTGCCGAAAGCGTCGTACTCTTTTTTAAATTGATGATGAAAAATTCAGTACAATATGCGTATTGAATTTCACCGATATCCATGGAAAGGATTGCGGAGTTATCGCCAAATTCCGATTCATCTTCCGCGCCCGTATCCGCCGCCGTAATATTTTCCGAAACCTCTTCGCCCGTCAACGCCGCAAGGAAACCCTTTACAATCGTCATAAGACCGACGCCGCCCGAATCGACAACGCCAGCTTTTTTTAATACGGGAAGGAGCTCTGGCGTCAAAGCCAACGCTCTTTCACCCTCAGCGATCACGTCGGTGAGGAAATCTTCAAAATTCTTTTTCTTAGCTGCAATCTTACCCGAAGCCTCACTCATCATACGAATGACGGTGAGAATCGTGCCTTCTTTGGGTGCAGATACAGCGCCGTAAGCAATCTTCGTACCCGATTCCAACGCTTTTGCAAACGTCTTGGTGTCCACTTCCTTTTCCTGCTTACGGATAACCGTACAAATACCCTTTAAAATCTGTGAAAGAATAACGCCGGAATTACCTCTTGCCCCCTTCAATGCGCCACGGGAAACACTGTCGCACACTTCCGAAAAAGCACTAGACGGACAAGCCGACATTTCTTTTACGCACGATTGCATGGTCAGGGACATATTCGTACCCGTATCACCATCGGGAACAGGGAACACGTTTAACGCGTCCACTTTCGCGCGGTTCAGCTCAAGCTGTTTAGCGCCGACTAAAATCATTTTACGAAATTCGGTGCTATTTATTGTCTTATGCATTATGAAATGCTCCTTATTTTTGGATTTATCGTTCGAAGATAGACGGCATAAAGCTTTTAACAGCCCTTCTTCCTCTCCTTGCCGTTCTTCGAATAGGCGCACGGAAACTAACCCAAAACTTCTTTTGTTCTTTTAATGCGTTCGTAAAACAAACCAATTAAAACGGTAAAAAAAGTCCGCACGCAAAAAAGCGCAAAATACACGTCCTTTTGCGCAAGATGATTACAGTTTGACTCCGATGACATTCACGTTTACCGTATCAACAATCATGCCCGTAAAGCCTTCCACTTTATATTTAATGGCTTCTTTGAGGGATTCTGCAACGGCATTGATAGAAACGCCGTATTTGATGATTACGTAAACGTCAATGTAAATTCTATTCCCGGAGGTAGTTACTTTAATACCGCGACCACCGCTTTCCTTATTAAAAAGGGAATACAGGCTGTCGGTAAAACGGCGAGAAACCATTTCCATAATACCATAGGATTCCAAGGCAGTATGCGAAGCGACTTTGGCGATCGCCAAATCGGATATGGATATTTTGCCGTATGCGTTATTTGTATTAACTGACATAATATTTCTCCAAGTTACCTTTCAATTGTACACTATTTCTGCCCGTTTGGCAAGTACTTTTTTGATTTTTCTCAATATTTTTTTATTTTTTCCTTTTTTAGGCGCATTTTTGATTGCTTTTTCCGTAAAGAAATGATATATTATTTATGCTTGTTTTTAGGAATTTATTATTTTGAAAGCAAAACAAGTGCCGTTTTACGGCTAAAACTACGGAAAAATAACCCAAAATGGAGGTGTTTAATATGTCCAGAGTATGTAACATTTGCGGTAAAGGTCAGGCATCCGGTAACAACGTAAGCCACTCCAACCGTAAAACGAGAAGAACTTTCAAGGTAAACGTACAGAAAATCGATTACGTAGAAAACGGTAAGGAAATGAACGGTTACGTTTGCGCTAGATGTATCAGAACTCTTAAGAAAGCTGACGCTGAATAATCTACGCGAGTAATTTAAAAATTGCCTTGAAAGCCGATGTGTGTCACATCGGCTTTTTTGCGTTTACATGAAAACAACGCCCTTGCAGGGGCGTTGTTTTATTATCCGTTTTTATGCTTTCGTATCTTCGTCCTCTTTCACTTCTTGACGCCAATCAATGGGTTCTGCAAATTCACCGCTGTGATAGCCGTTAATCAAACGCACCATTAAGGAATTGAGTGCTTCCACCGTCACGTTGGGAAGCTGCGGATCGTGATGAGGATTGCCTATCCCCGAATCATCCGTCACAAACACAAACGTGCCGCCCGTATAAATCGCTGCTTGGCGCATTACGTATTCCGTCAAAATTTCTGCTCCGCTGCAAAGGACGGGGCATATACGAATCCCCTTTTTCGTCGCTTCCATAACCGCCGCATTGAAATTTCTGCGATTGATTTCCCCCGAGTGCGGAGGCGCATCTAAAATCTGGAACAAAATTTTCGTCGTCGCACCGTTACTCCATTGTTTAGAAACCGCTTGTGATAACGCATCTTCCACCGCTTCGGGATAATCGCCGCCGCCCGACGCATTCTGCGCCGCAATAGCTTTTTGTTGAATTTCCAAACCTTCTTCCGTAGTTACGTCAACAAAATCGTAATACACAAAATCTTCCTTGTCGCTATAATCACGATAGAACAAAAGTGCCAAATTAATCTGCGTTTCGCTGTCCGCTAAAGCCACTTGATTGACAACGTCTGCAATTTCATTATTTAAAAAACCAAGTTCATCGCCCATCGAACCAGTCACGTCCACAACGAACATCAATTCGATTATATTTTTCTTTTCGGCATACGCAAGTGCGCCAATGTCCACCGTAACGTCTTTATTTTCCGACGTAAAATCTACGGCTGCCGCGGCGTTACCGCCAAACGCTTCAATCTTGCCGCGTTCCAAATCTGAGAATAAATACGCCACGCCGTTTGCGTCTGCAACCGCTTCAAAAACCACGTTGTTCAGCGCGTCTTTCAGGTAAACTTTCGCGCCTGCAACAACCTTTCCCCCTTGCTTCACCGTCACTTTCACGCGTTGGCAGGAATTAAAACCCCAAGCTTTTTCCCCTTTGGAATACTCAAAAAATTTACCTGCTTTTCCTTTCTCTTCTTCCGCCTGCATAAAAAGGTCAAGCCAGTCTTGATAATTGTCGTTGTCATTCCAAGCGCCCGCTGTAATTAACCCGGCAGGTTTTTGCACAACGTCCTCTTTTTCGGAATCCGTGCCACTATCGTCTATTATATCATCGTCCGTTGCGTCGTCGCTTCCTGTTTCGCCACCCGCAGCAGCATCACCGTATGCCCCATAACCGCCCCCTTTATCACCATAGCCTGCGCCACATGCGCTAACGGCAAATAAATAACAAAGCGCGAAAAAGGTTATGCCGAACATTTTCAAAAACTTTTTCATCATCTTTCTCCTTTCTATACCTATCCATTTTCATTATAACATACCGCTGTCACACCGTCAATAGCAAAAATAAAATTTTTTTCGCAGTTTTTCAAAATTTTTCCAATAAAACTTGTATAGCTATGTCATATCGACTAAAACGAGCAATAGCATTCCCTCATTGTCATACCGACCGAGCGTTAGCGAGTGGAGCGTATCTCATAAAAAGCAAAGCCACAACGCGCCACGAGATTCTCACGCTCTGTTAACACTTCGCTCTAAATGACAGCGTGGTGAAATGCTTGTAATTGCGTTCAGCTTGCTATTCGCAATACTTGTCATTGCGAGCGTAACAAAGTGAAGCGTGGCAATCTCACAGAAAATATAGCCACAACGGCGTTGAAAACACCCTAAGGGTGTATAGTATGAAAAAACCGAAAGGATTGCCACACAGCAAAAACCTCTCGGCTCTTTTATTTTTCTGATATATGCACAGCGCCGCACGTGCGGTGCTCCCCATAAACACTTTACGCCTCTACGCTTTTTTCCTTTAAAGCATGCTCGTTTAATATTTTTTTCAAAAACACTTGAATAAAGACAAATCCCACGAGTAGCGTCACGACCCAAGTAATCGGATAAGAAATAAACACAGTGCTCAGCGTTTGAGAAATCGGGAACAAAGTCCCTATCCAAATCATTCTAAATACACACACGCCCACAAGCGAAATGACCATGGAAGTAAAGGATTTTCCTATACCTCTCAATATACCGAAAGTCACTTCCATAATACCATCCAAGAAATAGAAAGTGAGGATATAACGGAAACGGGTTTGTGCCGCATACATTTCCAGCTCTTTTAAGCTCCCTGCCGCGCCGTCTATAACGCCGTATAACGACAGTAAAGGTTTTTGAAACAGCAATACGAACGCCGACAGAGAAATGCCAATAATCGAGGTGATTAAGAAGCAGGAATACATAATTCTTTTTATTCTTTGCGGTTTGCCTGCCCCCATGTTTTGGCTGGAAACAGTGATGGCACCTTGATATACAGAGTTCATCGCCGTATAGACAAAACCCTCTATATTCCCTGCCGCCGCACTGCCATTTACGATAGGGTCGAATACTCTATCGGGAGGGCACATCGCGTTATTTACCGTTACGATAGACGATTGAATAATCACGTTAGAAAGGGAGAACAATGCCCCTTGGATACCCGCCGGCAGACCGTTTTTTACAATATCTCGAAAAGCTTGCTTGTCCAGCTTTAATTTCGCCCATGAAAAGGTTGTATAGTCTTGGTCTTTGTGCAGTTTTATTAATAAAATTATCGCCGAAGCAACGTTCGCAATTGCTGTTGCAAGCGCAACGCCTTCTACCGACCAACCCACCACCAAAACGAAGAAGAAATTCAGTCCAACGTTCAAAATTCCTGTTATCGATAACACAATCAGCGGTGTTTTTGCATCCCCTTTTGCTCTGAAAATGGCAATTAAATAATTCGCCAGTGCCAAGAAAGGTACGCAAGCAAAATAAATCGACGTGTAAGTAACTGCCAAGTTTAAAAGCGAACCTTCCGCGCCCATATACTGCAATACAGGTCTTGCCACCAGCAAGCCAATCGCGCCGCCAATTACGCCAAACAGCACCGCCATCATTAAGGAGGTATGCACCGCTTTTTGCGTATTTTCCTTATTTTTCGCGCCTATTTCTCTCGACACTACAACGTTCGCGCCCACCGAAAAACCGATAAATACGTTAATTACCAATTGAATAAACGCACCCGTCATCCCAATCGCACCCTTTGCATTTGGTTCGTGCGACATGCTAACGACCATCATATCCGCCGCATTATAAAACATCTGTAAAAGGTTGGTCACCATAATCGGCAAAATAAACCAAACGATTTTCAGAAAGACCCTACCTTGTGTAAAGTCCACCTTCCTTTTTACTTTTTGCATATTCTCACCTATACGTTCTTTTGTGTCAAGCTATGCCTTTAAACGCGCTATCGTTTCTCTCTTATTTTCCGCCTTAAAAACGGTACTCCCGGCTACGATGACGTTCGCGCCCGCCGCCTTGATTTCGTCCACGTTTTCTATCGTTACGCCGCCGTCAATCTGTAAATCGATATCCTTTCCACACTCGTTAATTATCGCACGAATCTCACGCAATTTATCCAGCGCAGACGGAATAAATTTCTGACCGCCAAACCCAGGAAACACACTCATTACCAACACCATATCACACATGGGGATAAGGTCTTTTATCTTTTCCACGGGCGTATCGGGATTGATTACCGCGCCGCATTTTACACCCGTCGATTTTATGAAAGCAAGCACTTCTTTTAAATTATCCCGACAAGCTTCGTAATGCACAGTGATGATGTCCGCGCCTGCTTTTGCAAAGCGTTCGACGTATTTTTCGGGCTGTACAATCATCAAATGGCAATCGAGCGGCAATTTTGTCAACGGACGGATATCCTCTATCATTTTAATGCCAAACGTGATATTGTTTACAAATACGCCGTCCATGACGTCACAATGAATGACGTCTGCGCCGCACTTTTCCAGCTCGATAATTTCTTCGCCCATTTTTGAGAAATTCGCCGAAAGTATCGACGGGGCGATTTTTATATTTTTCATATACTTCTCTCCTATATGTTGCTGTATTTCTTATGAGATTGCCACACTGCACTTCGTTTCGTTTAACTTCGCCAAATAGCAAGCTGAACGCAATGACAGTTTGGTATCCTTTATTGCTGTAAAAATAAGGTCGAGGTTCCATTTTTGCGGATAAGGTGCTACCCTCTTTCGATAAAGCTCGGGAACGCGGAGAGTGTGGCAGATTGCCGCAAAACACGCGGTTCCGACCGACGGGAGCGTACATAAACGTACGCGAGCAAGGTCGAGGTTCCGTTTTTGCGGATAAGGTGCTACGCTATACGCGTTCCAAATAATTAGCGCGGAGTTGTCCGCACGCACCCCCTATATCCACCCCAATTTGACGGCGTAAAGTTGGGG
>SVHQ01000077.1 GCA_015055785.1 Clostridiales bacterium
CCTGCGGGAATTTGTTCACTTCCGTCCAAACATACACCGACGTTATCCTTTTCGTTGATGATTACGCTTTTCATATCAAGCTAATTCCTTTCTTGATTTTTTCCACATTCGCAAACACCGCATCCGCAAAACCTGCGTAAGCTGTCAAGTCCTCTCCCCATACGTTTTCTTTCGACATAAAGTCAACCACCGAGCCACCGTTTGCGAAGTATTCCAAGTACGGCAAATCGTCTTTGAGTTCAATTTCTCTATTCGGTACTTGTACGATATATTTATCGCCCTGCTTTTGAATAGACGAATACATTGCCATAAGGTAGGAATAGCCTATTGTTAAGTAAGGCGGAATTTCGCCATAGCGTTCGTAATAGTCCTTAAAGCTGGGCAATACTCTTGCTTTCCACTTGGAAATGGAGTTCAAGGAAATACTCACAAGCTGGTGATTTAAGAACGGGTTCATAAATCTATCCTTTACGCTGTTTGCAAATATCGTGGTTGCTTGAATATCATTCGATACAAACGGAATAATTTCCGCTTTCAAGGTATCTTCTACAAATGCGGAAAGCTTTTCGTCTACCATACAATCGTACACCGTCACCGCGCCGAGCATAAGCCCAGCAGGTACGAGGTTGGTGTGACTGCCATTCAAAACACGCACCTTTCTCTTTTTATAATAGCCGATGTCGTTGGTCAACACCACTTCGATATTGTGTACGCCTTCCTTAATATAATCGGCAATGTTACCCTTCTTTTCAACCGCCCAAAGCCCAAACGGCTCACCGATAGACATAAGCTCGTCCCTTTCACCGATCAGCGCTTCCAAATGCTCTTTGGTTTCTTCGTCGCGGGGATAGCCCGATACGATACGGTCAACAAGCGTATTGCAATAGAAATTTTGCTCATCATTCCATTTCTTGAACGCTTCGGGCAAATTCCAAAGCTCAATATACTTATCTACGCATTTTTTCAGCTCGTCCGCGTTGTTGTCGATAAGCTCGACGGGAAGAAGATACACGCCGTCCAAGCCCGCGTTAAATCTTTCGTAAAGGAATTTCGTCAGCTTTGCAGGATAGGTAATGCCATCGAATGCGCTCATTTTGTCCTTTTCGTTATAGCAAATCCCTGCTTCCGTTGTATTGGAAACGATAATTTTCAAATCTTTATCTTTCGCCAAAGCGACATAGCTTTCATAATCCACAAACGGATCGATGACCTTTTCAAGACTGTCTACCTTGTAAACGTTTTCCACAGCCTTGCCCTTTTCCATACCGCGCAATACGATATGATACTTGTTTCCTTGCTTTTTAAAGCGTTCAAGCGTACCAAACGTGATGGGCTTTACGATGTTCACCGCGTACATGCCCTGCCCATTTTTACTCAAAGTGTCAAAATACACGTCTACAAACGTACGCAAAAAATTCCCTTCACCGTATTGTAATACTTTAATCATTTTATACCTCATTCACGTCGTCAAAGACAAAATCTTCTCTACTATCCTCACGGTAAGTTTCTACCGTTACGTTTTCGAATGTCAAACCGTCTATATGTCTAAAATAGATTCCTTTCGCTGGCAAAATCCGTCCATAAACGTACACTTCGGGATAATCCTGCGCTTCTTCGGGTACATTTCGAATGTACTCCCGCACGCCGCCATCGAGCCTTAAATGCACGTTTCTGAGCGTAATTTTTTCAAGCGGACTTTCCTTTAAACCGCAAATATTGCTCGTCATTTGCCAGTCGTCCGTTTCCTTTGTTCCGTCAAAGCTTTCAGCTACTCCAAACACCTTGGGATTTTGCTTTCTATCCCCTGCTTTGTAGCTAAAATAATTCCACGGCATTATCTCGTATTCTTCATACGGTCCACTCGCCGCGATATTTTCAAGGGTTATATTTTTTATCTTGCCGATTTTACGCCCAGCAGGTCCACGCATGCGCTTACCTACATGTACGAAAATAGGCGCATTGACATTTTGCATTTTGACGTTGCGAATCGTAACGCCGTCAACAATAGCACCGTCTACGCTTTCAATGGAAATGCCCGTAATACGAGTATCTTTAATTCCTATGTTTTCAATTAAAATATCCTCAAAGCCACCATTGGTTTCCGTGCCGAACTTTATGGCATTACAACGGCTCTTGATTTTACAATCCCAAACATGGATATCCTTGCAAACATCCAAGCGATTGAGAGTATAGGACGATTTGAAAACAATCCCATCATCCCCCGTTTCTACGTCGCAATCGTGAATGCGTACGTTTTTAGAGTTATCAGGAGAAATGCCATCGATATATACTTTCAATTTTAGATTGTATATATCCACGTTTTCACAGCCTGCAAAGTATACGGCAAGGTCTGTTGCGTTGACGATTTCCAAGCCGCTGATTTCGATGTTTTTACACTCTTTGAGTGCGATACACTTCGGACCACGGTGTTTAATTGCTTCGCCGCGAACGCCATCCTCATCCCAGACCGAGCGCATATCAATCTTTCCTTTGCCCGTAATTGAAATATTTTCGCAGTTTCTGCCCACGAACATGGATAAATCGAAATAGGTATGCGACGCGTCTTGGTAAATGGGATAGTCTATTTCCTCTTGTTGCGCGTAATCGTAGAAATTCAAGCTGCCTAAAATTTCGGTGTCTTGGTCCAGTCGAATATGTACGTTGCTTTTGAGGAAAATCGTACTCAACACGTACCTGCCTGTCCCAAATTCAATAATACCGCCACCATTCTCATGACAATAATCCACCGCTTTTTGCACCGCTTCCGTACACAGTGTTTGCCCATTTCCAACTGCACCGAATTCTTTTATATTATATTTTTTCATAATTCACTTAACTTAAAACAATATTCCGTTTTTAAATCGTTAATACGTTTTTTCTTCGCAATCATATTGGTCAAATCACCTAAATTGTAACAAAGTGCAGTTTCCACCGTTAGCAATATCTCTTTCCCGCACCTTTGCCATTGTACAGCAATATCCTTTCCCCAAAGTTCAGTCTTCACGAAAATCCTATCTACATCTTTTATGAATGTCGGGGAAATTTCCACCCGATGAACATCATAATTACAAACGCGAATACCTACGATATATTTTATCAAGGCACCGAGTATGTGCCCATACCAATGATGATTTAAGCTGGGAATCTTCCCACCATCAAGACGCTCATAATTGTTGTTTTGAAACGCTACAAAACTCTCTATCATAGAGGTCATCCCTTTTTTTACATAGTACAGATATCCCGTATAATCTTCGTCTAACAACTTTTTATACGCTTCTTCCGCTCGTCCGTTTATCGCCATGACATCAAAAAAGTAACGATACCCTATTACTCCCATGCAGAGTTTTCCGTTATTTTCCTCTATCGAATTTATGAAATTTTCAAAAGCTCTACCCTGTTCCTTTTTTGAGAAAATCCCCGCATACAATGCAAGACACTGTCCTGTTTGCGTATAAGGTTTCACTCGACAGTTTTCGTCTATACAATGTTTTCTAAAATCACAAATCAATTCCTCTCTTAACGCATTCGCATATCCTTCCACCTCTATGCAACCAATTACCCTTGCCATTTTGATTGTTTTTTCACAAAGGCTGATTGCAGTCAATGTATCTGTGATATAATTCGGCGTTTTGTGCGCGCTAGATTCAAACGAATAAGTTTCTTCCCTATCTCCAAGCCCAAAACCAAGCAATCCGCTTTCATTCCGCATTTGACCTAAAAAACACAAATATTTGTGTATTGTCGGTAAATTCTCCACAATCACGTTTCTATCGTTTTCCAGTTCATAGATACGATAGGGAAGTTCTATCAAAGCGCCGTCCCAATTCGGACCGCTTTCCCCGCTTTTATATCCCCATTCTCCTGTGGGTACAATACGAGGTAACACACCATTCTCTTTTTGTGACTTCCGCATATTAACGAGCCACTCTTTCAATAACTCGCTTACGTTCATAGACAGCAGCATTTGCTCCGCGGAAAGCATTGCATCGCCCGTCCAGCCGTTTTTTTCACGTTGCGGGCAATCGGTTGGAAAATAAAAAAAATTGGAAAAGTTGGAGTTCAACACATTATCTACCAATCTTTCCACCCTTTTATCCGAGCAAGAAAATTCTAATTTTTGTCTTGCGGTCGTACTTAAAACAAGCATAGTAAGCGTTTCTTTGCTCGCTTGGGTGCGTTCTAATCCCTCTACGTAAACGTAACGAAATCCATGATACGTAAACGACGGCTCGTATATATTCTCTCCATCTTTGCAAATATATGTATCTTGCTGCCAATAGTCTTTTCGCGTGCGTTTGCCAAAAGAAATATTCTCCTTACATATAGCACCATTTTGAAAAATCTCAAAGTGATATAATGAAATTTTTTGTCCCGCCACACCTTGCAAATGCAAACGACATATTCCCGCCGTATTTATACCGAAATCATAAACGTAACCGTTGTCATAGGGAAACACATCAATCGGTTTCACTTCGTGTTTTACTCCGATTGTAGCAAAATCCGCAAGACGTTTTTCTCCGCTCGGTTCTTCTGCCTTCATTGCGGGTCGCCATTTTTGGGGGTACAGCTCTACGCGCGCGTCATAGTGCTCCCCCGACCAAAAATCATCAAACGTTATGGGCGAAGGCGCTACCGAAAACCGCTCGTCTGCCTCGAAAATCGTTTTCTCGCTAATAGAGAGCTTGATTGCGAGTTTGGGTGCACTGAGCCAAGAAGCTTTATCCAACCACCACACCTCGCCGCCAATGGGATTTTGCCAACCATTTCCAAGCAAGACCGTCAAAACGTTTTCTCCTATACGAAGATACTTTTCAACGGAATACTCATCGTAATATACAGCTTCGTCTGTATTTGATATGTACGGAGCAAATTTCCCTTTTGTGATCTCCTTGCCATTAAGAAACAGACGATAGAATCCCAGCCCGCATATCTGCACATAAGCCGCATCTATTTTTTCAAGCGAAAACACCCTCTTAAATAAAGGAGCGCAGACGTGATCGTCATATTCGTTTTTCCTTTCAGAAGCGCAAATAAATTTTCTTGAAAAATCCATATATCCCCTTTTCAAAAGTTCAGCCGATTCTCATATTTTGTCAATTATAAACTTTATTGATCAACAACTCGGTAAAACACGCCGTCCAGTTGTAATCAGTGATCGAGTGTACATGCACTCGATAATCAGGGTTTTCAGGTTGCTCACCCTTACGTTTCAAATTAAAGGGACAGATTGTATTGTCCGCATCGTAAAATTCAAAAACATTTCCCGTTTCTTCATACCACTTATTTACCACATTTAAAGTTCGTTCCCGCAATTCTTCCGCAAGACGATCATATCCATATCTTCGCAATCCCAAAATGATGAAATAATTGATATTCAGCCAAGAACACCCACGCCACATATCGACATCGTAATATTCGCTATCCTTGGGCATGGAAGGTATGGGCATAGCCGTCCAAAATCGCTTTTCATCTAATAACACCTTGACCATCTTATCCGCTTGTGCCTGCGTACAGATACCCGCAAACATAGGCAAAAACGAAGATGAAGAAGCTACCCGCGTCATTTTTCCGTCAAACAATCTATCATAATATAAACCGTCTTCTTCGCACCATAAAAGCTCGTTGACTTTTTTCTTCACCTTGTCATGAATATCAAGAAAATAATCGCGTGCCAAAGAATCGCCAAGTTCCTCATATATCATCGCCAAATATCTCGCGTCATTGCAAAGGTAAGTGGAAAAATCGATTGCATCCAAATCGTTATCGAAATCGAATCTGGGAGAATTATCCAACCCTGACTCTCCGCATTTACACTCCGTGTAATCGGGATCGGTTGCCCATTCAAGCAAGCAGTTTCCGTTTTTATCACGATTTTTCAATATCCAAACCAAAAATTTCCTAAGGGCACATACGCATTCAGTCAAAAATTTCTTATCCTTGTCTTTTTGGTACACCGACCAAACGCTCCAAGACAAAACTGGAGGTTGGGTAATATTTGAAAATCCGCCGTATATACTCATCATATGCGAAATAAAGCCGCTTTCCTCTTGCATGGACAGCACCGCGCGAATGGAATCCTTTGCCATTTTCAAATCATATTCAGCAAACGCCATAGCATGGAATGCCGAATCCCAAAGCCACATAAATCGATGAGGCACCCTATCGGGCGTAGTCCAACGACTGGCAATCGCTCCTTCCGCGGAATATACGTTCACCTTATTAACAGAAAGACATTTATAATATAATTGTTCGTATTTTTCATCCTTGCACGTAGGCATGTTTTGAAAATACGCCAACCTTTTCTTCTTTAATTCATCAAGAGCAACCTGCGACAAAACCTCGGTATTTCGCGCGCGATAAGAAAACGTGAAATAATACGCGCCGTTGCTCTCCTCCACCGTAAGGTAAAAATACGCAAAATTGGTGCTAATCTTTTGCGTATGGCTTTCCAGCCTTACACGGTGATCCCCTTCCGTCAAAACAAAGGGTTTAACGGGCGATTTCCCAACGATCGTGTTTTTGTCGATAAATCCCACAAAAAAATCATCGCCCTCCAAAATATCCCCCGTTACGACGTTGAAAACCGCCTCCTTTCCCACAGGAATCTTCAACGTAACCGCTTTTGTAAAATCAAAACGGAGGGTGATGGGTTCAGCCAACATCATTGCCACAAAGTCGTCGCCACAACAAGTTTCGCCGTCAATGCCGCTAAAACAAAACAATTGTCCATACCCATATTTGTTATGTACCTTCATATTTTCGTCCTCTACAATCTTATTCAATCGCCCTCAAAAACCTTTTTGAAAGCTCATTTTTTACCAAAAAACGCCAAGCGCAATCTATTTGATGTGCGCTCGACATTTCTTTGTTATTTTCCCAATCATCTTTCGGCGCATAGGGAAGCTCCTAAAAAGGAGCTTCCCTGTTAAACGCCGTTGAAAGGCTTAGTAAGGAAGCAGATAAACCGCTTGCCCAGCCGTAAGCGTTACGCTGTACGTATTACCCGTAACCTGCGTCCTATTACCGGATTGATCATAAACGTAGAAACCCGTAACGCTGCTGTCAAACGTTACATTGACCGTCTGCGAACCGCCATAGTACGGGTCAATCGTATTCATAACCATGTACATATAGTTGTAATTCTCTGCGTCGTACAGCTCCGTCACAAGCGTATATTCGAGGCTCGTCGTAACGCTCTCAACGAAACGGAAGTCACACGCCGTCGTCAAAACACTGCTATTCCAAGAAATATGCTCGTTGTTCAAATCGCTATTATTATTCGAACCGACAGCCATACTTGCGTTGTAATCGAAATGCGAGATGGTAGGCGCAAACGCCGTATTATTCGCCATGATCGTCTTCATAAAGTCGTACAACGCCGTCGTCGTACCGTCATTGTTGACAAATGAACCGCCGTTCGCAAAATATTCGCCCTCCGAATAGGACGCTTGCTTCGTCCAATAGGTGTAGTAGTTGATCTGCTTTACGCCGAAGCCAAGCAAATAGTTATTGAGCCAACGCGCGTCATTTTCGGTAATCTGACGAAGTGCCAAAACACCGTCTGCCCCTCCGTCATATTTCACGCAGGTCTGCGTAACCACCTTTACCTCAAGGCCGCGTTCCTTTGCG
>SVHQ01000078.1 GCA_015055785.1 Clostridiales bacterium
TTGCAAAGAACTTAGTGATAATGATATAGTAGGAACGTATTTAGATTATGTGACAATGTATGTGCTTTGGAGTGATGTTTTGGATTGGGAAAGGGATATTAAAGACTATGGAAAGAAGAAAAGGCTTCGCTTATAACCGTCGAAATACGGTGTTGCGCTGTGGCAACCTGCGGTCATTTACGATTAGTAAACTCCCTTAGGTTTTCCTCGCGCGCCTTGTCTTTCTCGATTCTAAGCAAAACCGAAGAGTAACGATAAAAGAAATTCGCGAATGTGGCAGCGCCAGTACGAAGGGGTACATGGCGCATTTTGGCGTACAAGAATTTCCGAAAATCCTTAAAGAGGTTGCGGAAAAAAGATAAACGGTGGTATTTCGCAAGCGGATCAGCGCGAAAACCACCGTTTTTTCGGTCTTTAAGTCGGTAAATCTGGTCGAAAAAAAGCGACGACACCAAAACCTAAGCGCCGCAGGCGCGCGCTCGTATAGTCAAGGTGTCGTCTTATACTCGTATGATATAGGTGAAATAGTCTTTAAGGGGCTTTTATGAAAACTAATAAGGCGAGATTAATCTGATATAGTCATGATAATTGACTGAGGATAATCTCCAAAGTGTTTACCAAAAAGATTGATACCTCCCTTATGAACAGCATCATCTTTAATGCCGATAGTTAATTTAATGCGGTTTGTTTCCTTTAATTTTAGGTCGTCGAAGGTTATGCGACGGTTTACAAGTTGATTATCGATAAAAACCCCTGCATTCGTTACGGTAAAGCGGCGCAATAAGCCGTATTGCGTACTGTTGATAAACCAATATTCAGGGGTATATTTCCCCCGTCTTCCGCCAAAATCTCCCGGGGAGGTGTAGGTGGCGATCTCTATATCGTTAATCCAAATGGTAATATCACTTGGCCAATCGTTTCGAAAATAAACGGTTTCCGAGCAAAGTTCAAACGAAAAAGAAATCTGCTTGTAATTGATGTTGCTTTTAAAAAAATGGGTAGGAAATAAATAAGAGATGTATCCCGATTGAAACCAAATCAATTCAGCTTGCGAGCGGTTTGGTGAGAAAAAAGCATTTGGCGAATCGTTTTCAATGAGCTGTTCGGTTTTTCCTGCAATACCGCAAGGGGATTGAATGTTGCAATCCACAAAATTTCCGATAGGCATTTCTATGCTTTCTCGGCTGTTGAGAATTTTTGTTTCACTATTAGTTACCATATCAAAATCTATGTATAGATTATGGGTGGCTTTCGTGCAAAGCTTTACATGTCCTTTAACGCCGGGTTCGTAAGAAATAAAAATAAGCTGCGCTTTTACCAAGGAATCCACATGAAAAGAAACGGTAGAAACCGCCAGATCTAACGCACGGGAAAGCTCGGATAAGGTCATGGGCTTAACCGATAATAATTGTAATATTTTTAATTTATCAATGCTTGAAAGAGCTGCACCTATGAAGCTGATTTTTTCCAAATCGGCTTCATTTTTTATGGAAAGCTGAAAATTTTGATTGCTGTTTATAATATCGCTCATAATTTTTCTCCCTTATTGATATTTCTACTATAACATATTCCATAGAAAAATGCAATGCATTTTTTCAATTTTTTAAAAATAATATCCGAGGTTTTCAATATTACTGAAAGAAAGAGCGGCAAAAAAGTGGAAAACTTGAAAATATTTTTATATTGACGGAGTAAAAACAGTATGTTAGAATGGGTTTAATAAAAAAATAGGTGAAGTCTTTTTCATAAGGGACTTGCTTCTTTTTAGGGGAATTTATGAAATTAAAAATAGATGAAACGAGACAGCAGCCTGACCCATTTATTTTTCAAGATGGTGATACTTATTACTTATACGTTACAGGTAGCGAAGGCGTGGGCGTATATTCAACCAAGGACATTTTCGAAGTATGGAATTTTGAGGGAATACTTGCGCAAACAGAGGGCGCACGAAATTTTTGGGCGCCTTGCGTTATAAAAATCGACGGCGTATATTATATGTATGTTTCCTTTGTGCGCGGTGATGAATTTGAATATTTGCACGTATTTAGCGGTTCAACGCCTCTCGGTCCGTTTACAATGAGCAAAAAGCTGTTTCATCATTTTTCCATTGATCCGCACGTGGTGGAAACGGAAGAGGGGTTATTCCTTATTTATTCCATAGACGATGAAAAGGCGGAGAAAGCAGGCACGAGAATTTTGATTGATAAGATGTTAGATCCGCTTACGCCAGAATACAAGCCCATCGAAAAAGTTTCCCCTACCTTAAAAGAGGAGCTTAACTTAGTAAAAAGCACAGAAAGCGAATGGTATACGATTGAAGGCGGTTTTTGGTTTAGAGAGGGAGAATGGCAATACTTGATGTATAGCGGCGCGTCCTATGAATCGGATGCGTATCATATTGGATATTGCGCAGCAAAAACAACAGAAAATGATCTGAGAAAGGTGGATTTTAGCAAACATTTGCAGAATGGAAAATTTGCGCCTGTTATAATTAAAAACGCAACGGAGGAAGGGACGGGACATCATAGTGTAATCAAATTGAATGGGGAATATTATGCGATTTATCATGCTCGGGATTACAGTAAAACTGCGGAGAAAAAATTTCGCACTGCGCGTATTGCACGGTTGATTGTTAAGGACGGGAAAATCATTTGTCCACAACATGGTGAAAGTTTGTAAAGTTTGTCTAAATTCCTTTTATTCTACGAGATTTTTGAGCCCGAAAGTAAAAAAATATGCATTTTTCAAGTTTTTTTAAAACGATGGTTTTATTTTCAATTTTACTGAAAATGAAGCGTCTCAAAAAGTGGAAAATTTGAAAATATTTTTCTATTGACGGGATAGATGTTTTATTATAAAATAAAAACGACAGCTATAAGGGGGCGTTTACACAGTGCGAAAATATATCAATAAAAGTTTTCCGCATTTGATTCACGGGGCGGATTATAATCCCGAACAATGGCGAAATTACGAAGGTGTTTGGGATGAAGATATGCGACTTATGCGGCTTGCAAATTGCAATGAAATGACGGTTGGGATATTTTCGTGGGCTAAGTTAGAACCAAAAGAAGGGGAATACGATTTTTCTTTTTTAGACGAAATTATTGAAAAGGTTGCCAAAAATGGTGGGCGGATTGTTTTGGCGACGCCTTCGGGTGCAAGACCGCATTGGTTAGCAGAGAAATATAAGGAAGTGTTGCGAGTGAACGAGCAAGGCGTTCGTATGCATTTTGGCGCAAGGCATAATCATTGTTATACTTCTCCCATTTATCGCGAAAAAGTAAAGAAAATCAATGGTTTATTAGCGCAAAGGTATGGTGAGAATAAAGCCGTAATCGCTTGGCATATTTCAAATGAATACGGTGGAAAATGCTACTGTCCGCTTTGTCAAAATGCGTTTAGGGAGTATTTAAAAAAACGCTACGACGGTGATATCAATGCATTAAACCAAGCGTATTGGAGTGATTTTTGGAGCCATACATACGACAGCTTTGAACAAATTGAAGCCCCGATGCCAAACGGGGAAATGTGTATTCACGGTTTGAATTTAGATTGGCGAAGATTTTGCTCCCATCAAACTTTGGATTTTATGAGAGCAGAGATTTCCGCCATTCGCCAGTATAATCAGGATTTACCGATTACGACGAATATGATTCCTTGGTGGTACGATTTGAATTACAACGAATTTTCCGAGGATATAGATATTGCTTCTTGGGACGCTTATCCCGATTGGCACAATGCCGACCATATCCGTCAGGCAATCGAAACGGGATTTTGGCACGATTATTTCCGCGCCTTAAAGGACAGACCGTTTATGTTGATGGAAAGCGCGCCCGGACTTGTGAACTGGAAAGCGGTAAATAAATTAAAACGTCCGGGAATGGACACGCTGGCATCCTTACAAACGATTGCGCACGGTGGGGATAGCGTTCAGTATTTCCAATGGCGAAAAAGCCGAGGGAGTGTGGAGAAATTCCATGGTGCGGTAATTGACCACGTTGGAACGGAGAATACGCGCATTTTCAAAGCGGTACAAACGACGGGGGCAACATTAAAAGTCGTTGACGAAATTGCAGGATCTTCCGTGCAGGCGCGTGTGGCAATAATTTACGATTGGGAATCCCGTTGGGCGTTGGACGATGCGCAGGGGTTCCAAAAAGACAAGCAATATTCGCATACTTGTGTGGATTATTATACGCCGTTATGGAAGCGCGGCGTAGCGGTGGATATTATTGGGCCGAATAAAGATTTCGATCAATACGATTTGGTGATTGCCCCGATGCAATATATGACTGACCGCGCAATGATAGATAAAATCGAGCGGTATGTAAAAAACGGCGGATATTTCTATGCGACATATATGCTCGGCATGGTAAACGAAACGGATTTGTGCTATCTCGGCGGTTTCCCCGCTGAAGAGCTGAAAGATGTGTTCGGGATATGGAATGAGGAAATTGATACGTTGTACCCCGAGGAGCGTGGCGAAATAGAGATGGAAGGGATAAAATATCCCCAAAAAGATTACGCCGAATTGATACACGTATATACGGCGACGGTGCTAGCGCGATATACAAAAGAATTTTACGCAGGCATGCCCGCCTTTACCGTAAATGCTTATGGTAAAGGAAAAGCATTCTATCAAGCCTTCCGCGATACGGGCGAATTTACCGAAAAAGTCCTTTCGGAGGTTTTGGCAGAATTAAACGTTCAACCTACGTTGCCTTGTCTGCCTATACAAGGAGTAACTGCACATAGTAGAACGGACGGGGAAAATACCTATCTTTTTGTTGAAAATTATACGGATAAAGAGATAGAATGTCTTTCTCTTGGAGAAGAATTTATAAATATGATTACAAGTGAAAAAGTAAGCAGTATTTCTTTAGAGCCTTACTCAATCGCTATATTAAAAAAGAAAAATGATATAAACGGAGGTTTATGATGAAAAAAAGATTAAAAACTTGGCTTACGTCAATCATGGCTAGCGTATTTGCCTTGTCCGTTTTTGGCGGCGTAGTTCCTATATTTGCCACGAAAAAGGTAAACGCGGCAACGGAAACGCAAGTGGTCAATCCGTATATCGAATGGAACTTTGATGATGCAACGAAGTTCTATGCAAACACGGGTACGTCTGCAAGCGATACGACGAAGGATTATACGTTGCAAAAATGGGGCGGAGAAATTGCTGCGCCCGGTTACGTAAGCTTTACCGAAAATGCGATGTTGTATCCTAAGGAAAACCCGTTTGTGGACAATGAAGACCTTACGGACTTTACCCTTGTTATGGACGTAAATGCAAGCGTAGCTAGTTACTACGGAACGTTGTTTAGCTTTGACTCTTTCTCGAAATCAGGAGATAATCACGAAAAAATCACGAGAATGGACGTTAGACAACCTAGTTCAGCTGCAGGAAGATGGATGGGTTGGGGCGACAGCAAAGTACATACGATAAACAATTCATGGTCTTCGTGGCAAAAGCTCGTTTATCAAGACAGTAGCGCGTTGCAAAATAATACTACGGTTACGACGGGTAACGTTACGGTGGTATTCAGTGTAGATTCGGATAGCTCGATAAGAGTTAGAGTGTATAAAGACGGCGTAAAAGTAAGCGACGACGGCGAGGTTAGTACGGTTTCTTTGCCTACCGGCTGGTCGTTGTATAATGAAAATAGCGCGCATAAGAAATTCACGCTTGGTGCAGCGCACGACGCACGTTATTTCAATTATGAAACAGGAACTCTTACGAATGTCGCAAGACAAATGAAGGGTACGATGGATAATATCCGTATCTACGACTTTGCGATGACAGAAGAGCAAATGAGCAAATATGCTACCGACAAGCAAATTACGCAAGAAGTGGAAATTCCCGAGCCTACCTATACGGCGGAAATCAATCCGTATATCGAATACACGTTCGATAGCGTAGCTAACTTTACGAAGAACACGGGTTCGTCCGCAAGCGATTCAACGAAAGATTATACGTTGAAAATTAACGGTAGTGCAGATGCGAACGCGTTGCAATACGACGGTTATGCGAATTTTTCGGAAAATGCGTCGTTGTATATCCCTATGGAGAACAACCCGTTTATTTCCGATTTAACCGATTTCACAATCACGGTAGACGTGAACGCAGGTTTACCTCAAAACTGGTATGGCTCTATCTTCAGTTGGGATTCGTTTACGAATTTTACGAATACTGGATCGGGGTCGGAAATTGATAAATATAGCCGAATTAGTACGCGCTATGCAACCTCGACGTCAAATGTATGGTTTAGATTGTGCGATACGTATTGGAAAGACAGTGCCGATTATAAATTGCAGTATAATAGTTATCTCGGAGGAAAAAACTTCTATGTATCCGAAACGAAGACGGAAACTTCGGGACTTAGCACGATTGTATATAGTTTGGAACAAGGAAAAACATTGAAGGTCAAAGCATATCAAAACGGTGTACAAATCGGTACGCCGTTGAGCTTGGATATTTCTTCTTGGTCGTTGTATGACGCAAGCAGTACGTATAAAACGTTTATGATTGGCGGTTGCTATGATACGCGTTATATAACTGATTTGACGACTTTTACGTCGGCGCAAAAATTTGTCGGTACGATGGATAATATCCGTATCTACGACTTTGCAATGACGGAAGAGCAAATGAGCGAATATGCGGTCAATAAGAGTCTTTCCACGTCGGGAATCCAAATCGCAGAAAGCGAAAACGGTAAGGTTACGGTAGATAACTACACGCCTCAAGTTGGAGAAGAAGTCGCATTCAACGTAGTCCCCAATAATGGGTACGAACTTTCCGAACTCAAAGTAAACGGCGAAGCAATCGAAGCGGGTGACGGCGTTTATAAGACAACGATGATTCGTGACGGTTTATACGTGGAGGCAACTTTTAAGAAGATGATGAAAATAGTTGCGGCGGAAACCGTTTCTATGGCGCACGGTGCAGGTATCCGTTACGGCGGTGCCTTAGCAAACAGCGGTTTGCGTTTCCAAATGGTTGCAAGCCAGGCGGATTATGAAGGGTTAGAAGCAAAGCTTCCTATCGGAGCAACAGTTGAATACGGTATTTTGGTAATTCCTGCAGATTATCAAACGACGTACGGTGCGTTCACGGTAGAAAACTTCTTCGGCGCAAACGCAAAATACCACATGGCGGAGAAAAATGACGACGGTTCGTTGAAAGCTTATGACGGTACGTTGCCTCAAATTATGAATTTCTGGACGAGCGAATTGTATTTGAACGAAGAAACGGGCATTTATGAATACTTCGGTTCGATTACGGGCATCAAAGAGGAAAATCTTACAAGAAAATTCGTAGGCGTAGGCGTTGTGAAATATTCCTACGAAGACAAAGCGGAATACGTTGTAGTAGAATATGCGAACAATGATATCGCAAACGATACCCGTTCCATTTATCAAGTAGCAAAATTGGCGGCACAGGATGACAAATTGAACGCTTCTGCAAAGTTGTGGATTCAAACCAATTACATCGACGTAGTCGAAAATGCAGTAACGCAGTTAAGTGGCAAAAAGTTGTCTATTCTCGGCGACAGTATTTCAACTTT
>SVHQ01000079.1 GCA_015055785.1 Clostridiales bacterium
TGCGTAATCAATGTGCGTTTACGGCAGCAAAAGCGGCGGTCATTAATTTTACCAAAGCGATTGCCATGGAGCTTGCTCCGCAGGGGATACGCGCAAACGCCGTTTGTCCTGGCACGATAGGCATTGCGATCACCCAAAAACTTTGGGAAAAGGACAGCGCAATGCAAGGGTTGCTCTCCCATATTCCCATGGGTAGGCAGGGGGGGCCGGAAGAAATCGCAAATGCGACAGCCTTTCTTGCTTCTGATGCCGCTTCGTATATTACGGGGGCGGTATTGCCGGTGGACGGTGGCTGGACGTGTGGCGGCTATGCCAGAAACTTTTGATTGAAAAAGGAGAACTCTATGCAAACATTTGCTTCTAAAGTGCTAAATACGGCAATTCCACAAGGGGAGATAGGTGTATTTTTTCTTGGGCAAGCCGGGTTTATTTTGAAAACGCCCAAAGGGGAATTGATTGCGGTAGATCCTTATCTTTCCGACTGTTGCAATCGGTATTTTGGATTTAAGAGATTAATGCCTTATATTCTTTCCCCTGAAGATTTAGTGTTCGATTATCTCGTAGCGTCACACGCACACTACGATCATTTTGACCCTGACAGCATTCCTGGCTTGATGGCAAACGGAAAAACACAGTTTATCGGTGCGCTTGACACCGCTGTAGAATGTGAGAAATTGGGCATAAAAGAACGGGTTTCCTTTATTAGCGTAGGAGATAAAGTGTCGCTCGGTAGCGTTACGCTTACAGCAATTCGGTGTGATCACGGAGAGGATACGCCGCACGCCGTAGGGCTTTTATTTGAAATAGAAGACAAAAAGATTTATATGATGGGGGATACGGCTTATCGACCCGAATGGCTTTTGGAACCTCAGATACAAGGAATAGACCTCTTAATTTTGCCCATTAACGGTGCTTTTGGCAACTTAAACGAAAAACAAGCGGCGCAAGTCGTCAGCATTTTGAAACCAAAGCTTGCCGTTCCCTGCCATTTTTGGAATTTTGCCCAACACTTTGGCTCGCCGTCGCTCTTTATGGAAGAAATGAAAAATATTTGTCCCGATGCGATGTATGTTCTTCTTCGTCAAGGCGAAGAAGTTCGAGTATAATCATTTATAGATTATAGATAGGAGAAAAAAGAAATGAATAATCAAACAATGAAAGCAATCACCGTTTACGGGCCGCGAGATGCACGTGTGGAAACGGTTAAAAAACCTGAAGCCACGGGGGATATGATTGTCGTGAAGGTATGTCGCACAGGGGTTTGTGCTACCGATCAATCTATTTATACAGGTGATAGCAGTTTTATCCGTTCCGGAGAGATTGTATATCCTTGTCGTTTTGGCCACGAATGGGCTGGCATTGTAGAAGAAGTAGGCCCTGACGTGAAAAATTTTAAGCCCGGAGATCGGGTGTATTCAGATAATTTTGTGACTTGCGGCAAGTGTGATGCTTGCAAGACGGGGGATTATATGAGCTGTCCGTCCATATGGTCAGTGGGTACGGTAAATTGCTGGGATGGTTGTTATGCGGAATATATGCAGATGCCCGAGCGTCATGTATTTCATTTGCCCGATAATCTTTCTATGGATGAAGGTGCATTGATTGAGCCTGCAAGTATTGCCTACGATGCTTTTCGAGGGGTTGCTTTAACGGAAAGAGATACCGTTGTGGTTTACGGTACGGGAGCAATCGGTATGATTGCTGTTTGGCTTGCTAAGTATTACGGTGCAGGCAGAGTAATTCTTGTAGGCAGAAGCGATGAAAAGTTGAAAGTTGCTATGCAAATCGGTGCGGATTTTGTAATCAACGGCAAAAAAGAGAATGCAGTTGCTAAAATTAAAGAACTTTCGTTGGGAAAAAAGGGTGCAAATTTAATTGTGGAAACGGCGGGTTCTCCTGCTGCATTAAAGGATAGTATTGCTTGTGCGGCGCGCTATGCAAGAATTTCCATCGTAAGTTTTTACGAAAAAAATCTCGACGATCTTCCCATTGATCCCATTGTTCTTGGTTGTTTTTCGCTGGTGGGTGCGGCAGGACGTTATGGTAACGCGCCCGAAGTATGCGAAATTATGAGTAAAAATCCCGTGAAACTGAGCCCTATTATTACCCACCACGTTCCGTTCGCTGAAGCGATAGACGTTTTTGAAAACGAAGAAAAATATCACGCAACAAAAATTAAAGCGATGATCACGTTTGATGAATAAGGAGAAAGAATATGGAAAAGAAAAAATTGCCTCCCCTTTTGGTAGAAGTAGAAAAAGTAAAGCCGATGGTCTGCGGAAAAGAATATGAATCGCGCATGATTCTTGATCACGTAATTACGGGGAGAGACGACGTGATTCAAATCAATCACGGTACGGTAAAAGCAGGTTATGCTTTAGACGGTGCAACGCACGAAGAAGATGAAATTTATTACATTCTTTCGGGAAAAGGCAAGCTGCAGTTGGATGAGAACATTTTTGATATTGCAGGCGGACAGGTTATATTTATTCCCGCAGGTTGTTTTCATGCGTTGGATAATCGAGAATCGAAAGAAGATATGTGCATTCTCACTTTTTGGCGTGATTGGCGTTTTAATGACGCATATGAAGCTCGTTTGAAATTGTGGGGAAAATCTTTTAAGACGATAGACGAAGAATGAGGAGAACGCTATGAAACCGTTAAATAAATATATTGATCATACCAACTTAAAACCCTTTGCGGCCAAAGCGGATATTGAAAAGCTCTGTGCGGAAGCGCGTAGATGGGATTTTGCTTCCGTTTGCGTAAATCCTTGTGATATTACCCTTTCTAAAAAACTGCTTGAAGGGTCTTCCGTTTTGACTTGCACGGTAATCGGGTTTCCTCTTGGTAGAAATACTACCGCTATCAAAGTTGCTGAAACAGAAGAAGCTTACGCACTCGGTTGCGATGAGTTTGATATGGTGATCAATGTTGGAAAGTTAAAGGACGGTGAGACCGATTATGTAAAAAACGAGATTGCCGCCGTAGTAAAAGCAGCAAGGGGCAAAACAGTTAAGGTGATTATTGAAACGGGACTTTTAACGGACGAAGAAAAGGCAATCGCGACCCGTCTTGCTTGTGAAGCAGGAGCGCACTTTGTGAAAACGTGTACAGGGGTTTCGGTTGGTGTTGCCACAGTAGAAGATATTCGCCTAATGAAGGAAAATATTAGCGGTAACGTGCAGTTGAAGGCATCTTCCGGGATTCGTTCCTATGAAGAAGCAAAAGCTTTAATCGATGCGGGGGCAGATCGACTTGGTACGTCCGCAGGAGAACTGATTATCAATAGCGTAATTAAAAACTAAAAAGGAGTAAGGGAGAAAGAATATGGCAAAAATTATAGGACCCGGTTCTTTGATCGTGGACGTAACTGGTTTTGCGCCTCATCTTCCCGTAGCGGGAGAAACTACCAAAGGAAGCACCTTGCGGTTCGGCCCTGGAGGAAAGGGTAGCAATCAAATGACGGCGGCGCACCGTGCCGGCGCGGAAGTAAAAATTATTGGCATTCGCGGCGATGACGTGCTGGGGCAAATTCTAAAGAAGCATTATGAAAATGAAGGGATGTCTGAAGAATATGTAACCATCGATCCTGCCGCTGAAACAGGGAGCGCACTCATTGAAATTGATGAAAGCGATGCACAAAATCGTATCATTGTTATTTTTGCTGCAAACGAGCAGGTGTGCGAAGAAAATATCTTTGCCGCAGAAAAAGATTTTGTCGATTGTGACGCCGTGCTTACGCAATTTGAAACGACAGTTGTAGCCGTCGAAAAAGCAAAAGAGTTAGCGCAAAAATATAATAAACCGTTTATTCTAAATCCTGCGCCTTACGTTCCCGTGCCCCAAGAGCTGTTTTACGGTGTGGATTACGTGACACCCAACGAAACCGAGGCTGAACAATTCACGGGCGTAAAAATTGAAGGGGAAGAAAGTTATCGGAAGGCAGCGCAAAAGTTTTTGGAAATGGGCGTGAAAAACGTTATTCTTACGCTCGGGGTAAAAGGTGCGTACTATACGGATGGGCGGCGTGAGCTTTTTGTTCCCGCTTTACAGGTAAAAGCGGTGGAAACAACGGGTGCGGGGGATGCTTTTAACGGCGGTCTTGCCACAGCACTTGCGGAAGGGTTTCCTATAGACGTTGCGTTAAAATTTGCTACTTGTACAGCGGCGATTTCGGTAACTCGTTTGGGGTCTTCGCCTTCTATGCCTTATCGTCACGAAATTCTTTCTCTATTACAAAAAGAATTCAATGTTACACTGTAAGGAGGCGAGGGTTTGGATTTTTTACATAGTTTTCTTGCCGTCGCAGAAAAAGTAGGGCTACTTTTTATTTTGATTGCAGTTGGATTCTTTTGTCAAAAGAAAAAGCTTCTTACCGAAGAAACGAACAAATGCTTGGCGGATATCGTAATGTATTTCGTAACGCCTTGCGTGATTGTAAACGCATTCAGCGCTACGCTTTATGCCAAAGAAGAACTCTACGATATTTTGAAAAACATCGGTTTGGTGGCAATTATCGCTGCCGTCATGCACGTTGTTATGATTGCGGTTGTATGTTTGATTTTTCGAAATAAAGAAGAAAATCGACGCAGAGTGATGCGCTTTGCCGCTGTATTTTCCAACGCAGGGTTTATTGCGCTTCCGCTTGCACAAGCACTAATTGATACACCTACCAGCCATGAAGGCGCACTGTATGCGGCGGTGTATCTTGCTGTGTTTAACATTGTGCTTTGGACGTGGGGACTTATGTACATGAGCGGCGATAGAAAAACGATGAGTGTCCGTAAAATTTTGCTCAATCCAGGCGTGATCGGCGTGGTTGTAGGAATGATTTTCTTTACGTCGCCTTTGCATATCGGTGGCGGCGACACGGCAGGGATTCATTTGCCGTCTGTGCTTACAGATGCGCTTTCGGCAATGTCGGCGCTCAATTTACCCTTGCCTATGTTTATGGTGGGATTTTATTTGGCAAAAGCCGATTTGAAAGCGGCTTTTTGCGACATTGGATCATATTTGTGTTTAGTGTTGCGCTTAATTATATTTCCATTACTGCTTTTGGGTGCATTGTATTTATTGAGAGTGCGCGGAAACGTGCTTATTGTTTCGGTGATTGGGGCAAGCGCTCCGGTGGGGGCAACAGCTACTATTTTTTCGGCGAAATTTAATCGGGATACCGAACTTTCCGTGCGTTTGGTTTCGCTTTCTACAGTGCTTTCACTATTTACGATGCCGATTATTATTGGGATTACGCAAATGATTGCTTAACATACTTTGAGAAAAGTAAAAAAAGGAGATTAATATGGATATTAAGAAGAATACCGTATCTGCAATCAATCAAATGATCAATTCTTCGGAATTGAGCTTTTTAGGGGACAAAAATGCAAAAACGAGAATTCTTATAGTTGGCAATTCCATTACAAGACATGGACCGTGCGCGGAGATCGGTTGGAATAACGACTGGGGGATGGCAGCAAGTGCGCCTGAAAAGGATTATGTACACCGCTTGTATGCGAAATTGACTGAAAACGGAAAAGAGGTGTATATGCGTATTCGTCAATGTTCGTTCTGGGAACGCAATCATTTCAAAGAAGATATTTTGACTTATTACGAGGAAGAAAAAGAATTTCAAGCTGACGTTGTTATATTTCGCTTAGGTGAAAATGTTACGGTGGAAGATAAGCAGAGTTTGAAAGACGCTCTTGAAAAATTTATTGCATATATTTGTCCCAAATCAGGAAAAACGGTATATACGACTTGTTTTTGGAAAAATCCTATCGTAGACGAGGCGATTAAAGAAGTCGCCGAGGAGCGTGGGGAAGTTTGCATAGATGGCTGTTTTTCCAAGGATGAAAAAAATATGGCTTTAGGATTGTTTGCGCATAGCGGTGTGTCAATGCATCCCAGTGACGATGGGATGGAAGAAATCGCAAAAGCGATTTTTCAAGAATTAAATAAATAAAGAGGGAAAAGATGATAGGGTATTCTACTTTTAAGCATGAATGGATGAAATCGCAATACGCTTGCGAAATTCCTCATTCAAAAGATTATAAAGTGTATTTAAACGGGAAAGAAATTCCGGTATACACTTGTCGAATTTCCAAATATCCGTTTAATACTTGGTGGCCTGGTCATCAACGCCCCATCAATCAAACGGATTTGGTATCTTATGTGAACTTGGTTTCAGATGAAGAAGTGAAAATAGCGGTAGAGCCACTTACAAAATCTGCATATAAAAAGGTTATGGTAAAACCCTATTCCAAAGGTGTAGAAATAAAAAAGGCGGGGGGCAGGGTTGAGTTCGCGCTGAAAACAAATGGTGGTTACGTGTTTGAATTGGACGATTATCACAACTTGCTTTATATCTTTAATAATAAACCAGTAGTATGTGAAGACCCCGATAAGGTTACCTACTATTTTGGTAAAGGCGTGCATTTTCCAGGAAAAATCACGCTGAAATCCAACGAAAGCATTTATGTGGATAAAGACGCGCTTGTTTATGGTTGCATCTTTGCTGAAGATGCCGAGAATTTGCATATTTACGGTAATGGGATTTTTGATGACAGCGGAGAAGAACGTTTTTCAGAACCTTGTTATGAACCGTTTACAAATGGCAATATAAAGTTTTACGATTGTAAAAATATAAAAATTGAAGGGGTTGGTTTTACAAACTCTGCGATTTGGTGTGTGAATTTTTTTCACTGCTTTGATGTGGAAATGGACGGGATCAACGTGTTTGGTCAATGGCGTTACAACACGGACGGCGTAGACATTATGAATAGCCAAAGGATCACAATGAAAAACTCCTTTATACATTCATTTGACGATACAATTACAATAAAAGGTATAGACAGGTATGCGTTTGAAAGTAATGCCGATATGCTTTTTGAAAATTGTGTGTTGTGGTGTGATTGGGGTAGGACTTGCGAAATCGGGTTGGAGACCAACTGTTTAGAGTATAAAAATATTACGTTTAGAAATTGTGATATTTTACGTGGCGGTTCAGCCGCTTGCGATATTCAAAATGGAGATTGCGCGGAGGTGCATCATATTACCTTTGAGGATATTCGTTTAGAATTAGAAACGTTTTATACGCCTCCCGTATTGCAAGAAACACAAACGAAGACTTATCAACGTGTAAATGAACAAGACCATTCTGCCGCTATTGCTATTTCTAATCCTAGTTTTCGTAAGGAATATGCTTTTTTAGTAGGGGATAAAGCGTCCCCATATGCATTACAAATCGGCGACAAACGTTTTGCTTCCGTACACCATATCACGGCAAAGAATCTTCAAGTAATTTGTGATGAGAATTATTTTGAAAAACGAGCGAAAGGTAAAGCGGTTTATATCGGAATTCATAATGATATAGACACTACTGAATATGCGGATATTATTATCGAAAATATTGTTTTAAACGGAAAACGCCTTTCATTAGATGAAATGGAAATTGAGATGAAAGGAAATATTAAAAATCTTATAATCAAATAATCGGATAAAACGCTTAAATGATTATAAGATTTTTAATATTTCC
>SVHQ01000080.1 GCA_015055785.1 Clostridiales bacterium
GAAGAAACTATTTTACCTGACGGTGACACCGTGCTGCATGGCGGCGACGTGCTCACCATTGTCTGCAAGACGGACGATCCGAAAAAATCGCGCGAGGAATTGGAACATATTTTAGGCTGATTTTATTAAAAACAAGCATTCAACGCATACCTGCCTATGCCCTTTTTAGGAAACGGTCATATTTTACCTTTGAAAAACATAAGGTAAATAAGGGCTATTTTAAAAGCGGAGGGGTGTATGCGGTTATACGAGGAAATTTTCAAAGACGCGGAGGGCGCGGCATTGTGCCGATGCGTGGTCGTGCCTGACGGCGGCGGATATTTTGAAGGTGTGAAAGGAGTAGAGGACTTTTCCCCTCAGCGCGTCATTTTACGTTTTAACAAATGGCAAGCGGCGATTGAGGGAGAGGGACTCTTTATAAAAAAATACTGCATTGGCGATTTAGAACTTTCTGGAAAAATTTATGCTTTCTATCTCATGGACGGGGAAGGGAAACCGCTTTTACGTCGTGAGGAGCAGGAAAAAAGTGAGGGGTGAGCATGGCGTTTTTCACCTTTCGTGAACGATTTTCCGTGGAGGGAATCATGCCCGAGCGTGCGCTTGCGCGGCTAAAAAGGGCAGGAATTTGCATTTACAACGCAAAAAAAGTCAAAAAAAATCAAATACTTTTCAGTGTAAGCCGAAAAGATAGTGAAAAAGTTTTTGCAATTTATCCAAATGTATGTTATAATATATCCGTATACACTCCCTTCGTGGTCAAGAAAGTTGGCGCGGAGGGTATTGCCCGATACGTAGAATTGATGAAAAAGCGCGCGGGATTGTTGCTGGGCGGCTTGCTGTTCGCGGCGGCTATTGTTGCGTCTGATTCCCTTATATTCGGCATACAATTTGTCAATTCTTCCGTGTATGAACGTGAAACTCTAATGGCGTTAGAGGAGAGCGGTATCAAACCCTTTGCTCCCTATAACGACAAGGATTTAGACGTAGCCTGTTCGAAAATTCTTTCGCTGGATGGCGTAGAATATTGTTCGGTGCGAAAGACGGGGTTTTGGGCGCAGGTAGAATTGCGGTTTAGTCCATTCACGCTAAATCGTTTCGAAAAAGACAGTATGAAAGCCAAACATACGGGTACGCTGCTTTCTCTAACGGCGTTAAAAGGTACGCCCGTGAAGAAAATCGGCGATGAAATACAGGTTAACGACGTGCTTGTGGAAAACTATTTTTCCCTTGAATCAGGGGGGCAGGTATGCGTTGAACCCATAGCAAGGGCAAGTATCGCTTGTTGCTATGAGGCGGTTTTGGAAGCCAACAGCGAAGAGGAAGCTTTTGCCATGGCGTATTTGGAATTGGGGTTGTCCGATTTGGATACGATTACGGCAAAAGAAATTACGGGCGCGGATTGTTTATATACGGTGAAAATCGGGTATATCGTAATAGAAAGGATAAATATGTGATATGTTCTCTTGTTGCGTTAATGGCAGGGCGGATGTATAAAGCTTAGTAAAAGCAAACCTATTAAAACCTATTAAAAGCAAAAACACGGCGAAGCAAAATTCGCCGTAACATATACGCGCGCGTGCGTAGAGCGTAGGCGCGCACGTGGGAGGAAGTAGTTGATTCAAAACGAACGGACAATAGAAACAATCGACGTCAAATCGGTGGACAAGTTGGCGCGCATTCTCGGCACGTTTGACGAAAATTTAAATTTTCTTTGTAAGGAGCTCAACGTGCTCAGTTACGTAGAGGGTGTAAAAATTCGTTTGGAAGGAGAGGAAAAAGCGGTTGCGCTGGGCGCGCGGGTGCTTCATGCGCTTGTCAAACTCGCCGATAAGGGAGAGGAAATCGACAAAAGCCGTATGGCGTACTGTATTGAGCTTGCCGAAGAGGGCAGAGCGGATGAAATTGCCTCTTTGACGGAAGGGGTGGTGGCGATTACCGCGCGCGGAAAGCAGATTAAATGCAAGACGGTTGGACAGAAAGCCTACGTGGACGCCATCAAGAAAAACACAGTGGTATTCGGCGTAGGACCGGCAGGTACGGGGAAAACGTATTTGGCAGTGTGCATGGCGGTGTCGGCGTTTAAAAGCAAACAGGTAGAAAAAATTATCCTTACAAGACCAGCTGTGGAAGCAGGGGAAAAGTTGGGTTTTTTGCCTGGGGATTTGCAGACGAAGGTAGACCCCTATTTACGTCCGTTATACGATGCTTTGCAGGAATTGCTGGGGTTGGAAACGTACGCAAAACTTATGGAAAGGGGCGTGATAGAGGTGGCGCCGCTCGCGTACATGCGCGGGAGAACGTTGTCAAACGCCTTTATAATTTTAGACGAAGCGCAAAACACAACGCGTGAACAGATGAAGATGTTTTTAACGCGAATGGGGGAAGGGAGTAAGACTGTAGTGACGGGTGACGTCACGCAGATTGACTTGGATGGCAAACCCAGCGGTTTGGTGCACGCCACGAGCATTTTAAAAGGCGTGGAAGGGATATCCGTCTGTGAACTGACGGCAAAAGACGTTGTAAGACACCCTCTCGTTATGCGTATTATCCGTGCATACGAAAAGGATGAAGAATCCAAGAAAGAGGACAAGGATAAAATTACGGAGAATCGGGGGTTAGGCAAGAAAAGAAATTTGACGCCGCCCGTGAAAAACCGTGTAAAACAAACGGAAGGAGAGTAACCAAAGATGACAGTAAAACAGAGCACGATAAACTGGTCTAAACAGGTCGCGTTTAGAAGCGTGATGATGTTCCTGTTGCACGGCATCATATTTTTATTAATTACGGCGACGTTGTTGCTGTACGATAAATTGGATATATTCAAAGAACACATGCAATCGCATGGTGCGAATTATCTTTACGCACTTTTTTGCATTCTCATGCTGTTCGTGATTATGTATTTCTATTTCCTATTCGAAAACAAAGCCTTTTTAACGGAAGGGAAAAATATAACGCTTGTGTTTACGATATTGGATTTATATTTAATCATGTCCTATTTATTGGGTGAAAAGGTAAACGTTTATGCAAGGCCCGTTGCATTCGTCGCCTTGATGATTTGTGTGTTGATTAATCGCCGTGAAGCGATTTTCCTCAACGTAATCAGTGCGTTGTTGGTGTTTGTCATAGACACGTTCGCAGGGACCACCATGACCACGGCGAATGAATATTATTCCTCGCTTATCATTGCATTTTCGGCAGGTATGTTCGCTATCTTTTTCTGCGACAAAGCCAAGACCCGTTTCCGCGTAGTCGGCATCGGTATTTTAATCGTAATCCCCATCGACATCATTATTTTCCTTTTGGAATTGGCGTCGCTTTTAAACGCAGGGGAAACGATTATGCTGGAAATGCCTGCATTTGAGGGTATTTTAATGCAGATGGGTTATGGCTTATTCGGCGGCGTGATGTCCACGGTGTTCTTCTTGGCTCTATTGCCCATTTTTGAGAGTATGTTCAATTGTTTGACGGTGTTCCGTCTGCGTGAATTGACCAGCTCTGACGCAAAGATTTTGCAGAAATTAAAGGAAGAAGCACCTGGTACGTACAACCACTCGGTGATGGTTGCGCAGCTTGCGGAAGCGAGCGCAGCGGCGATTGGCGAAAACGTGGACTATGCACGTGCGGCGGCTTTGTATCACGACGTCGGGAAGTTGCATTTCCCCGAGCATTTCACCGAAAACCAAGGGGAATATAATCTTCATGATGAATTGGCGCCCGAACTTTCCGCAGACATTATCCGTTCGCACGCAAAGGATGGTTATACACTCATTCGTAGCAATCATTTGCCTGAATTTTTGGCAGACGTTGCCGTGCAGCATCACGGTACGTTGCCCATTCGTTATTTCTATGCGAAAGCTTTGAAGATGACGGACGCAGAATTGAATATTGACGATTTCTCTTATCTTGGGCCTAAACCCCAAACAAAGATAGCGGCAATCATCATGATAGCGGACGCTTCGGAGGCGGCGGTGCGTGCCACCAATTCTCGTAAACCAGAGGAAGCGGATAAAGCGATTAGCGCGGTCATTGAAGAACGTATGAATTTGGAGCAATTCTCTGAATGCGACATTACCATGAGCGATTTGACCAAGATTCGTCAAGCGCTTGTGAATACGTTGACGGGTGTATATCATCACAGAATTAAATACCCGAACTTGAAATATAGACGTACTGCGGACGGTAAGACGGAGGGTGAAAACGTTTGATGAAGGACGTACAGGAATTTATTATCTATTGCGACGACGAAGAATTTCCCTTGGAAAACGTGACCGCTTTGGAAGCGGCGATGCAGGGTTTTGTTAAATCGGACGTACCCCTTGCCGTTGAATTTGTTTTTGTGGACGGCGAGGAGATTCGCCGATTAAATCGTGAAATGCGTGATACGGACAAGGTAACGGACGTTTTGAGTTTTCCTGCCTTGGACGGTATCAAAGGAGCGGAGATTTTTGGAAAAGACTTCCCTTACGAGATAGATGAAGAGGGGAATTTGATGCTGGGTTCGGTGGTGGTTTGTTGCGAGCGTGCCCGTGAACAAGCGGAAGAGTACGGCCATTCGTACAACCGTGAGTTGCATTATTTATTGGTGCATGGGATTATGCACTGCTTGGGTTACGACCACATGACGGACACCGAAAAAGCGGAAATGCGCGAAAAAGAAGAATTTATTCTTGCGAAGCTCGGCATCACACGTGTTGTCGCATAACAATAAGTGAATTGGCTTGCATTGCAAGCCGTGAATTGAACGTAAAACGTTCGTGAATTGCTCACATTCGTTCGCGTGAATTGAACGGCGATGCCGTTCGTTGATGCTAAATTTTGTAAAGTTATTCGAATGTTGTAATCCCATAAAAAATAACAGCCACAACGCAAACCATAGGTTTGCAATTCACGTTGCCATAGGCAACAATTCACGCACCCAAACGCTTATGCATCCGTCGTAAAACGGTAAAGAATAAGCTATTTGCAACCGATGCTGAAAGATGGAAAGACGAAACACCCATTGGGTGCAATTCACGAATTGCAAAGCAATTCAATTCATGATTTATAAAAAAATATTCAACTCGAAGGAGATTTTAAGAATATATGAGAAGCGGATACGTAGCGGTTATCGGCAGAGCCAATGCAGGAAAAAGTACGCTTATAAACGTGATGGTAGGGGAAAAGGTATCGATTGTTTCCCCAAAACCCCAAACGACGCGTGATAGAATATTAGGGGTGTTGACGGAAGAGGATTATCAAATCGTTTTCGTGGATACGCCTGGTATTTATAAAGCGCGCAACGCTTTGACGGACATGATGATGCGTACAACGGAAACCAGCGCGAAATCGGTGGATTTTATTCTGTACGTTCTTGACGGTCACGACGGCATCGATGATGAGGAATTTGCGCTTATCGCCAAATACAAAGCGTTGAATATCCCCATGGCGGTGGCGTATACCAAAATCGATATCATGCCGAAAGAAAATATTCCGCTTGATATGGCGAAATTCTCTGATTCAGGCTTGGATTTAGACGTATTCCCCGTTTCTGCAAGAAAGGGCAAAAACGTGCGCCAGTTGAAAGAATTTCTCGCAAAGCAAATGCCCGAGGGTGAGAAGATTTTTGAACAGGACATCGTTTCGGATAAGAGCGAGCGTTTCATGATTTCCGAAATTATGCGCGAAAAGATTTTGCTTAAATTCGATAAGGAAATTCCGCACGGGATTGCCATTGTTATCAATAATTTTGAGTTGCAGGAAAACGGCGTTTACGACGTAAATTTAGACATTGTTTGCGAACGTGCAAACCACAAAGCCATACTTATCGGTAAGCAAGGGCGAGCAATTAAGGAAGTTTCCTCTTTTGCCCGTCAAGACATGGAGAAATTCCTCGGCGCGAAAGTCTTTTTGACGACGTATGTCAAGGTCAAGGAAGACTGGCGCGACAAGGCAGGTTTGCTCCGTGAATATGGCTATGAAGATTTAAAGGATTGACGTAACGGCAAACAAAGCGCATAATTTCTTGCCTACCTTCGCACAATAATAGGGCGAGGAGGGAGATTATGCGGGACAAACACAATGAGAGCGGTGCAGCGAAAATGGCGTGGAAACTGTTTGAAAAAACGGGCAGTATCAGTTATTATATGCTGTATTACGACCTGATTCGCAAAGACTGATTACCGCGAACGTAAAAGACAAAACCCAAAACTACGCAAGGAATAAAAGAGCCTGCAAAAACACACACGCGGAGAAAAATTATGGAGATAAAAACGGAAGCAATCGTTTTGCAAACGGTCGATTATAAAGATAACGACAAATTGCTCACTTTATTTTCTCCCACCCTTGGAAAAATTACGGCAGGGATTCGCGGTGTGAAAAAACCGAGCGCAAAGCTCGCGTTTGCGGCACAGCCCTTTTGTTTTGCGGAGTATGTTTTGGCAGAAAAATCGGGCAGATACACGGTGACGTCCGCGTATTTGCACGAAAGCTTCTTTTCCCTTCGCAGTGATATCGTCCGCTTTTATGCAGCGTGCGCGGCGGCAGAAGTCTGTCGTACCATTTCGTTTGAAAACGAAGTGTACGAGGGCTTGTTTATAGGCTTTATTGAATGCCTGAAAGCTCTTTCCTTAGCGGAGGAGGACGTTGCCGAATCGCTGGTAGGGTTTATCCTTATCGCACTTCATGAGAGCGGTTATCCGCTCGATCTCGGGTTTTATGAGGAATGCGATGGGGATATTGGGGACAAGCTTTGGTTTGATTTTTCGGACGGGCGTTTTACGACGTTCGACAGATGTACCCAAGGCGAGCGTGCCAGCGTATCCACCTATCATACCCTTCGAAAATGTGCAGGATTATCCTATGAAGAGGAAAGACTGCTTGGGGGCAGAAAACGTGCTTTGCGCCTTTTGAAAGCCTATCTTTGCGAAAAGACGGAAGAACGTTTTGATAATTTAGGGGAACTCATACGCTTGTACGAGGAATGAAAATAAAAGGAGCATTATGGCAAGAGTTACCAAAAAGAAAGAAGAAAAAAAAGAAGAAGCTGTGGCGGTAAAGGCGGCGGCAACAACGCAAACAAAGGCGGAAGTAAAGGTGGAAAAGAGTCTTACGCGCGCAGAGAAAAAGACGGCGACACAGCAGCTTATCAAAGAAGTGTTGCAGGACAATTCGCGTAAGCATAACGATTTAATCGATGAGGTTTCTAAAAATTATGCGGTTAAATTTGGTGGCGAAGAAACGGAGAATATCAATGACGTAAAGGGCAGGGTTGGGTCTGTGCTCGACATCATGAAAAAAGAGGGCGAGGTGCTCTACGAAGGGGGCATGTACGCGTTGAAAGTAGAAAAAACGGAAGAAAAGCCTACTAAAAAAGTTGCGCGCGCGAAAACGAAGAAAGCGGAAAAAGTAGAAAAGGTAGAAAAGATGGAAATGCCCGCTGAAGAAGTTTCCGCTGTAGAAGAAGTGAAAACGGCGGAAAAGAGCG
>SVHQ01000081.1 GCA_015055785.1 Clostridiales bacterium
CAATTTTTCGCTGAAATTTTCCCCGTCCTTACTATAAGATGCGTAGTCGAGCACGAGATAATTTTCCGTTACATCCGTGACGGCAAATTTATCCGTGATATTTTCCGTTTTCGACGTCTGCTGAACGTCTTGTGCTGTTTCGTCTTTAATAAGAATAAGGCTTTCATTCTTGGGAATTACGTATTCGTTGGAAATATTATGTAAATCGTACGTTTCCAAATCCAAAGCTTTGTAACGTTCCGCTACGTTTTTCATCGAAATTTGAGCACTTTCCGTAGAATAGTTTTTAATGAAGATAAAATCGCCAAGTTCGCCTTTTCTCGATGCCATAAACGCTCTGCCATCTACGGGTCTAAAATATATCTGTGCCGATTCCACAATCTCTTCAAACGTGATGTTCGATTGCAAATCCACTTTTTCTTTCACGCCTTCCACGTATGCGATTTCGCCAAGCGACAACAATTTCCCCTCATAACCTTTCAAAATATCCAACGTTTCGCGAGAAATGCTCTTCATCTTGGGAATAATTATCTTGTCGTATGCACAGTTCCCCACATAAAGCTTGCCGTCCGCCGTTTTTCCGTGACGGAATAAAATACGCTCGTCAATGAAATGATACTGCACACCATTCTTACGCAAATCCGCCAACAAAGCATTGAAATCTGCCTGCAACTGCTTCACGCTGCCGTATTCATCATTACGTAAATAATCAAGATATGCGCTACGCATGGGATGCAACACCGCAACATCGTAATTTTCCTGCGTGTTTGCTACAATATAACCAAGACGAGTAAAATGGTCGTTAAACATCTTAAATTCCTCATACCAATTATTCTGGGAAGAAAATACGGGAGGGTGGTCGTGCTTGCCTTGCCCTGCCATGGAATAGGGCAACAAGTGATGGCACATCAAATTCACGCCGTTGAAATATTGCGCTTCAGCGATACTCTTTAATTCCTGCGGAGTTACGTCATACCCCGAACAACCGTACGTTTCCGTCAAAATTTGTTTAAAACCAAGCTGCGAAGCAACACTACCAATCTGCTTGCTTGCAACTTCGCCTGTACAACCTCTGCCTAAATCATCAATCCCAGGAATATGTTCATATTCATACGAAGGCATACAGCCTGCACAACCGAACATCTGACCATTGAAATCGTCTTCCTGTACGGAATGCCCCGTCAATTTACAATTATGCTCTTCACACCAATCGTATAATTTTTTATAGAAGTTTACAGTGTACAATTCATTCAAGATACGATAATAGCGAGTACGGAATTGATAACCTGTTTCGCCTTGCACAAACAAATATATCAATCCATCTACAATATCGCCGTTAAACTGCTTTTTATATTCGTCTGCAGCTACGCGCGTATAAGGCGTTGCCCAACGATAGTATTGCGGTTCGTCCGTGAAGAAACCAACGAGTTCTTTCCCAAAACTATCCTTAAAACGTTTGTAATATTCTTCGTGCGTTTGACGAATAAATTCGTCCACTACTTCGGGGTTGAGAATGTCAGTGTTTGCAGGGCTGGTACGAAGATATACACAGTGGTATTCTTTCAAGCCGTCTTCTGCCGTTTTGATACGCGCAAAACCCTTTTTCACCTTTTTATATACGCCAAAAGCCGTTTCATCAAAGCTATCCTTTACGGCATATTCCAAAAATTGCGCACGGTATGCTTCCACTTCCAGCATTTTACCGCCAACAAAGCCGCTGGGCCAACCGTTTTCATCGTAAACCCATGCGTTCATGCCGAGTTCTTTTGCTTTCTTTAAGCAAGCTTCGATACAAGAGAACCACTTTTCGCCGAGGTATTCCGTCTTTAAACCCGTGCGCGCGTGCATGATAAAGCCGCCCATGCCCACAGCGTGCATTTCTTCAATCTGCTTGACAAGTTTTTCTTCGTCCAATTCGTTGTTCCAGCTCCAAAAAGGAATGGCTGCATAATCGGTTAAATTCGTGTTTAAAGCTTTGCGTAATTTTTCCGTAGATTTATCGTTCATAATCTTCTCCCTTCATGGTTCAAGCCATGCCTATGAATATTTTTATGCTTAATTTCTCTATTCCTTCCGCAATGCCCCACAATTACAATGCGGCAATTGCTTTGTCCAATCTCGCAAGGGTTGTTTCCTCGCCTAAAATTTGCATAATTGTCCACAAATCAGGCGTATTTGCAAGGCCTGTCGTAGCAATTCTCAACATTTCCGCTACGTCGGATACGTTACCTGGGAATGCCGTGGGGTCGGCTTTATACGCTTTCATATCCGTTGCAAAACCGTTTGCCGATGCCACCGTCTTTACCTTTTCAAACCATACCGAACAATCGTCTGCGTAATCGTAAATCACCTTGAAGCCTTGCAAAATCGTCTTTACAACAGTCTTGTCGAATCTGTATTCGTATTCAGGTGCGAACGTTTCATCAAAGAAATAGGCAATCATTTCTACGGCTTGTTTCGCGCAAATAAAGTCCTTTCTGCGTTTCTTACCGCCAATACCCATGCAAAGGGTGAGCACTTTAAGCATATATTCTTTGTCTGCAAAATATGCTTTTTGCGCGTCCGTGCCAAATTCGTTCGTCCAATCCTTTAAGAAATCGTACATTTCCGTTTCCGAAAGGGTCGCCATATACGTTTTAGAAATATCGTTGAGTTTTAAAATATCAAACAACGCACCGCTCTTACCCATTTTACCAATGGAATATTTAAATTCATCTAAAGGTTTGTCAGGGAATTTCAAAAGCCATTCTTCGAAGTTGGAATTGAGCAACGTCATCATATACGTTCTTACCGCCGTAGGATGATAGCCTTGTTCGCGATAAAATGTGAGCGAAGCTTCGGGATCCTTTCTCTTGGAAAGCTTTCTACGCGTTTCGCCGTCGATTTTTTGAATGGAACAGTTGTGGCCGTACTTGGGCAATTTGAAACCTAAAACCTTGAAAAGTTCAATATGAATAGGCAAGGATGACAGCCATTCTTCGCCACGAATTACAAGCGTTGTACGCATGAAATGATCGTCAATTGCGTGCGCAAAATGATAAGTGGGAATGCCGTCCGATTTTAAAATAACAACGTCTTGGTTGTTTTCCGTAACGGTGATGTCCCCTTTCACTTGGTCGTGGAAGGTATGCTTTTGTTCCACGTCGCCTTGCGATTTTAAACGGATAACGTAGGGTTTGCCTGCCTTTAAGTTTTCATAAATTTCTTCTTCCGTTAAGTTACGGCATTTTGCAAATTCGCCATAGTAACCAGGGAGAAGTTTGTTTTCCGTCTGGTGTTCACGTGTTTTTTCCAAATCTTCTTCCGTACAAAAACAAGGGTATGCAAGACCTTGCTTGATGAGCTCTTTTGCGTAGGCGTGGTAGATTTCCGCACGTTGGCGCTGATAATAAGGACCGTATGCGCCGCAAAGGTCTGCCCCTTCATCAAAATTAACACCGAAATATTTCAAGGATTGGTGGATAACTTCCACTGCGCCTTCTACTTTACGCTTTTCGTCCGTGTCTTCGATGCGGAGATAGAAAACGCCGCCGCTTTGGTGCGCAATACGTTCGTTGGCAAGCGCAACGTATAAATTCCCCAAATGCATAAAGCCCGTGGGGCTGGGAGCAAGACGGGTTACCTGTGCACCCTGCGGTAAATCACGTTCGGGATACGCTTGTTCGTAATAATCAAGCGGTTTTACATTTTCATCGGGAATGAGCGCTTCCGCCAATTTAATCAAATCCATATTGTATATACCTTCTTTTCTTTTTTTCTAAATTATATAATTTTTCTTATTTCTTGTCAATTGTTTGACGACACATCGTCTTTTTCCTGTGACGATACATCGTCTTTTGTAAAACTAAATAAAGAAATCCACGTTTTTATAATCCATTTCGTACAAACCGTTTTCTATGCCGTGTACAATTTCCACAATTTGCTCGCAAATGGGGGTTTTTACGCCAATTTTTTTACCTTCCGCGCACACGACACCGTTGATATAATCAATTTCACATTTCCTGCCCGATAGAATATCTCGCATCATTCCCGAACGGGTTATTCTATGCTTGCGCATAGCAAATGGCAATACCATGTACGCGATGAAATTGTTTATGGGCGTTTTTTTGCCGAGTAGTTTTGCCACGTCAATTCCATGCATTTTGGCAAGTTTTATCCCTTGCGTATTCGCCACGGAAACACATTCTTGTAATACGCCTAATGCCAGTTTTCTTGTTTTATGTCTGCTTGCTATTTCGCCAAACGACAACCCTGTCATTGCTGATATCCCAGAAAACGCAGCGTTTATCGATAATTTCAACCAGCGTTCACCCATCAAATTATCGGTGATTGTTACAAAGTTTTCATTGGTTGCTTTTTTTGCATAAGATAAAATTTCTTCTAAAACGGGAAGTTTCGATCCCGCGTTTTTATATCCGCCTATTCGTACGCGCATGGCGGAAACTTTCGTCGCCAGCTTTACCCGAGATTCCCCGCCAATAAATCCTGCACCAAAAGACATCACAGCACCATACGTGCGCTCCGTACCAATAATATTGGCTATACTTTCTTCAGGCAAACCGTTTTGCGTTGTACAAATAATGCCGTCTTCTTTTAAATAAGGCAGTAAAGAAATTACAATTTCAGCATTATAACGTTGTTTCGTCATCAAAAAAATTACGTCATATTGCCCTTTCATATCTTCAGGGAAACCAATTCTCACCTTTGAGGTTACTCGTTTTTTACCCGTATCAACGCCTAAATCAATTTGCGCGCCCTCTTTTTTTAAACTTTCAACGTGTTGTACGTTACGATTGATTAAATCTACGTTTTTCAAACCGCCTTCCGTTAAAAAAGCTCCGAGGGTGATTCCCATCGCACCTGCACCATAAATGGCTATCCGCAAATTTTGCACGTCAAGGCTGCTCATTGTAAAGCCCTCACGACTTCTTCCACACTCTTAGCAATCGTATCCCCTTTTAATTCCACAATGATATCGGCATATTTTTCATATAAGGGTGTGCGTTCCTCATACAAGTCTTTCAGCGTAAAGCCCTCTTTCAATGCCACACCGCGTTTTTTTAAATCGCCTAAACGCTGTTCTATGATTTCGTAGGGGATTTTTAAATAGACAATTCTACCTATCGTTTTAAGTTTTTCCATCGCATAGCCACGATAAATAACGCTGCCCCCCGTAGCGATTACACAACGGTCGGCACACAGCTCGGAATTAATCTTTGCCTCGATATCCAAAAAAGCTTCTCTGCCTATCTCTGCGATAATTTCATTCAAACGTTTGCCTTCACGCGCAACGATAACGCTGTCGCTGTCGATATAGCCATAACCAATTTTTTCTGATAATTCCGTGCCTATCGTCGTCTTTCCGCTGCCCGGCATACCGATTAAAATAACGTTATTCTTTTTCATAATCATTCTCCAAAAACACGTTTTAAGCTGCCAAGGATATCTGCATCCGCTGGCGCCCATTCTTCTTCCTTTAAGTCTTTCGGCGCTATCCATGCGTAGCTTTCGTGTTCCTTTAAAATAAAATCTGAGCATTGTTCGCATTCATATACGAAAAGCGTGATGATGAAATCGGGGTATTCAAAGGTGTGGCTCGCATATAAACCACCCACGGTTACATCTAAATCCAATTCCTCTTTTAATTCTCTCTTCACCGCGTCTTCACCCCGTTCCCCTTCCTCAATCTTGCCACCGGGAAATTCGTATTTATGTGCAACGTAGGGATAGGGAGAATCGCCACGTTTCGTTGCAAAAATTCTGCCGTTGTTAAATAACAATGCCGCCGCTACTTTTACGTGTTTTTTCATTTCAACGCATACCTGCCTATGTCATTTTCCTTAGTCCGTATCACAAAGAATGATTGATTTTAGCTGAAATTCATTTTCAGCGATTTCACGAGAAAAATACAAGAAAGACAAGCGTTTTGTGAGCGCGCATACTTAGAAAGTATGAAAACGAACAAAACACGACGTATTTCGTAGAATTTTTCCGTCAAAAATCAATCAGGCTGATGTGATATTGCCTTTTAATCGTGTCTATCTTCCGAATGATAAATTTCACAAAAACGTGCCGAAAAGGAAGGTGCTTCTCCGCCTGCATATAAATGTCCTGTATCACCAAAACCGCAACAACGAAACACAGCAGTTCCCTCTCTTCTTTCTTCTGAATATAACGTGGTTACTGACGTTGGCAACGCTGCGAAATGATGCCAAAGGGGTATGGGGGAAATGTTACACAATCGGGATAAAAGCACCATTTCCAAGCCAAAATGACAGAAAAGCGCGATGGTTTGTGGGTGCCCTTCCGCTGTATGATACAACTCGCCCTCACGTTTATAACCGTGCGATTCAAGAAGCTCATCCAAACCGTCCGTCACCTTTTTATAAGCAGCTTCCATACCGCCTTTTTCATAAAAATCTTGTTTGTACCACTCTTTATAATCGTACATTTTAGGATTGTCCGTCCATTCGGTGGGAAGCATATCCCATGGAATATAACGTTCTCGTCCCGAGGGTAACGTCAACGCACAACCAAATTCACGAAGCCAATCCTTTATCGACACTTCGTTTTCCTTGCCATGCGCCCTTGCAACGTACATACAAGTATCTTTCGCTCTGCCAAGCGGCGAGGAATAAAAATAATCGATTTTTTCCTTTTTTAAACGCTCTGCTAAAAGTGCAGCTTCGCGGTGACCTTTTTCTGTCAACGTATCGTGTTCATAATCGGGGTCACCGTGACGAATGATGAGTATTCTCATTCGTGTACCTCCTCCATAAAATGAACCAAAATGGAATTTTGCACATACAAATATTCGTCCTTGATTTTCAACATATCGCCGTTTAATTCAAGATATTTCACCGTCTTTTTTAACGCTTCGGGAAAATCTTCCGACAATGCCGTGTTAAATTTTGCCTTATAGTCGTTCATTGAAAGCCCTTTCGTCGTCCGAAGCGCAAGCATTACGTATTCAAATTTCGCATCGTTTTCGTCTACTTCTTCGCTTGTTACAGCCGGATAAAAGCCTGAAATAATGCATTTCATGTATTCGTCTAAATCAAAAGTGTTTGTAAAACGTTTGCCGCGCATGAACGAGCTTGCCGCCACGCCAAAACCAATGTACTCGCCACGGTTCCAATAATTCATATTATGACGGCTTTCAAAACCTTTCTTTGCAAAGTTGGAAATTTCATAACGCTCATAACCCTTTTCTTTCAAAAGCTTTCTGCCAAAATCATACATATCCGCCACTTCGTCAGAATCGGGCAACTCGCCGTTTAAATAATCGGTGTATATCGGCGTCCCGTCCTCAACAGTGAGCGCGTACATGGATATGTGATTAGAGCCGCACGCCGCCGCCAATTCAATCGTTTTTGCGATATCTTCTTTCGTTTGATTTTTCAAACCCAGCATGACGTCTGTGCTAAAATTCTGCCCCTCTAATAATTT
>SVHQ01000082.1 GCA_015055785.1 Clostridiales bacterium
TGTATTCGTCTCGGAATACACCGTAGATTTAAGTTCGTTAAAGCCTTTGGCAGCGTGTCCGCATAGCCCTGACAACGTGAAGAACGTTTCCGATTTGCAGGGCATGAAAATCAATCAGGTGTGTATCGGTTCTTGCACTAATTCTTCCTTGTCGGATATGTTGACCGTAGCGGCGATGTTGAAGGGAAAAACGGTACATCCTGATGTAAGTTTGTCTATTTCACCTGGCTCGAAACAAGTTTATACAATGCTTGCAGAATGCGGAGCTCTTGCCGATTTGATTAATGCAGGGGCGCGTATTTTGGAATGCGCTTGCGGGCCTTGTATTGGCATGGGTTTCTCGCCCAAATCAGCAGGCGTCAGTCTTCGTACGTTTAACCGTAATTTCCTTGCGAGAAGCGGGACGGCGGATGCGCAGGTGTACTTAGTATCTCCTGAAACGGCGGCGGCTTCTGCGATAGCCGGGGTATTTACCGACCCTACGAAGCTTGGCGCAGCTCCGATAGTAGAAATGCCCAATTCTTTCAAGATTAACGACAATCTCATTGAAATGCCGGTGGCGGCAGAGGAAATGGATAGCGTGATAGTGGAACGCGGCCCGAATATCAAGCCGATTCCCGTGGGAAAAGCGCCCGATAAGGATTTAAATTGCGAACTTATTTTAAAGGTAGGCGACGATATCACCACCGACCATATCATGCCGGCAGGTACGAAAGTATTGCCTTATCGTTCGAACGTGCCGAAACTTTCCGAATTCTGCTTCACCGTATGCGATAAAGATTTCCCCGAGCGAGCAAAAGCCAAAGGTGGCGGCGTTATTTTAGGCGGTGCAAACTATGGTCAGGGTTCTTCCCGTGAACACGCGGCGCTCGTACCGTTATATTTAGGCATCAAGGCTGTTGTTGCGAAGAGTTTTGCGCGTATTCACGTAGCAAATTTGATTAATTTTGGCATCGTACCCATGACGCTTGCAAACGCGGATGATTACGATAAATTTGCAGAGGGTGACGCTTTGGAAATCAAAGGCTTTGCGGTGGCTGTTGCAGGAGCTACAGAAGCGGTGCTTATCAATAAAACGAATGGCGCGGAAGCAAAACTTTGCTTAAATTTGTCTGCCCGTCAACGTGAAATGCTGCTTGCAGGCGGTTGTTTGAATTATACAAAACAGGAGAGAAAATAAGTATGGAAAAAGAAGAATACAAAGCGCAATTAGACGTCGCTTGTGAAAAATTTAGAAAACTAATGGCAGATCAGCTCACGCGCGTAGAAGACATGAAAGCGCAGGGTGATTTTGTTGATTACGAAAAATTGGATTGTATTAAAATTGGCGTTTGCGGCGGTGATGGCATCGGTCCCATTATCACGGCGCAAGCAAGACGCGTGTTGGAATTTATCCTTGCAGACCTTGTGAAAGCAGGTAAAGTGGAATTTAAGGACATTGAAGGCTTGACGATTGAAAACCGTATCGCAAAGGGCAAGGCAATTCCTGATGACGTGATGGCGGAATTGAAAGCTTGCCACATTATTTTGAAAGGTCCTACAACGACGCCGCAAAAGGGAAGCGGTATGCCGAATATCGAATCGGCGAACGTAGCTATGCGTAAAGCACTTGATTTATTCGCGAATATCCGTCCCGTAAAAGTGCCTGAGGAAGGCATCAATTGGACGATTTTCCGTGAAAACACCGAGGGCGGCTATGCAATTGGTTCTTCTGGTTTTAATATTACGGAAGACCTTGCTGTGGATTTCACCGTGACGACGAAACAAGGTTCGGATAGAATTGCACGCCTTGCTTACGACTACGCGCACAAGAACGGATTTAAGAGAGTGTCGCTTGTCACCAAAGCCAACGTAATTAAAACGACGGACGGGAATTTCTTGGAAGATTGCCACAAGGTTGGGGATATGTATCCTGACATTGTTACGGATGAATGGTATGCAGACATCATGACGGCAAAATTGGTCGATCAAAAGCGTAGACGTGATTTCCAAGTATTGCTTCTTCCCAATTTGTATGGGGATATTATTTCTGACGAAGCGGCAGAATTCCAAGGCGGCGTTGGTACGGCAGGTTGTGCGAACATCGGTAAGAAATACGCCATGTTCGAAGCGATTCACGGCAGTGCGCCCCGTATGATTACGGAAGGCCGAGGAAAGTATGCAGATCCTTGTTCCATGCTTCGTGCTTGTGTTATGTTGCTTTCCCATATTGGTTTGCAAGACAGAGCAGATAAATTGGAAAAAGCCTTAGATATTTGTTCGTTTGAAGAAAAGAAATACGTAATCACCGGACGTGATACGGGGGCAACGTGTGACGAGTTTGGCGAATACGTCATGAGCACGTTACAAAAACTTTAAATTCATGGAATCTCCTTAGTAATTGAGGAGATTTCTTTTTTTGACAAAGCTTTTTTTTTGGAAAGTACTTTACACGGTACGTTTTTTGTGCTATAATAAAATGAGAGGTAGTATTATGAAATATACAATTCAATCGGGAAAATATATTTTCAAAAATTTTATATATATACTTCCTTTTGCGATTATTCCGGCGTTCTTTTTCTCTATTTCCACTGACGAAAAGGCATTGATTTCCGTGTTGCAAAAGCTCGCGACGGAAAATATTGCACAATGGGAATTTAATGAATTATTTCGTGCGATATCAGTGTTGAATTTTGGGTCTTGGAAGTCGGTTGTATTCGGGATATTGGGAAGTATTTTAATCATTATATGCGTGGCGCTAATGATGGCGTTGATAGAGAAGCATTTCCGCATAGGAAAGCGCACGTACACCGGTTTGTTTTCAAAACTCAACGACAATCTTATCTCCACAGCAGGATACGTGTTCTTGATTTTAGTGATATACGAAATTTGGGCGTTGTTATTGTCGGCTTTTTTATTTGCCGTGTCGAGGATTCCGTATATCGTTATTGCTTATCCTGCCGCCGCTGCTTTTTTTATCATCATGCACGTAGTGTTGATTTATATAATCGGCGCGCTATATTTATGGTTGTCCTGTATGCAATTGACGGGTTTTAAAGCATTGGAAGCTTTACAGTATTCCTATCAATTATTGTCACCGTTAAAGATCAAACTATTAATTATGCAATTAATCACACTGTTTGTTGCAGAGTTTTTAATTTGTCTTTGCGTTGTGATAGCGCCAAATTTTGTATTTGTTACAATTTTAACAACGGTGTTGTATACGTTTATGATTATGCTGTATTGTGTGCGTATGCAAGTTGCTTATTTCGACCGTGACAACATCGAAAGAGCCGATGAGAAAAAATATTAATAGGAGTTAACGTTATGAGATTTCGAAATAGTATACGTTTGCTCGTTGAAAATTTCAAAAGTGTTTATAAACTACTGTTATATAAAATAATCATTTCTACGGTAGCGATTGCGCTTTGTTGTGCATTCGTACTTCCCGAATTAACGGCGATTGTACAGAGCCCACAAGTCCAAACGCTGTTTGTGGACGGTGAAGCGTTTATCAAAGCGGTGTTGTCTTTAAACGGCGAAGCATTATCGGAGGTAAAGGACGCCATTTTCGGTGCACACGGTTCGTTGAAAGGGGCATTCACCGTTATTTCCATGCAAACGTCAAAATTAATTTTCATTTGCATTGGTTGTGCATTGGTGTTCTTTGCCAAACGTTTTGTGGAAACGTTGGGCTACTTTACGACGGGTAGCATTTTAGACGATAAAATGAATACCTATTCTGAAACGCCGTTTTTCAGCGCGTATATCGCAAACTTGAAAAAATCCAGTTCCTATTCGATTGTATACGTTTCGATAGCATTCGTATTGGACGTACTTTTATCGGCAATCATCATTTTAATGATTACGACGTTGCCATTGTTGCTTTCCTTGTTTATGTCTACGACGCTGGTGGTGGCCGCGCAAGGCTTAAAGATGACCCTGACGGGCAAATGGATGCCCGCCATGACCACGGACAACAAAACGCTGGATGAAGCCTTGTATCATGACAACAAGCAGGAAAAGCAGCAATTATCCAAAATGTTTGCTACGTATGTCGCGACGGCGTATTTGATTATGATTATCAACGTGGCGGCGGCGTTTTGTACGTTTGGTAGCGCTTTGATTTTGACCGTGCCTGCGTCCTACGTATTGTTGGTTTGTATGCAGTACGTCAATTATTATACGGTGCGCGGCAAGAAATACTTCATTACTTACGAAAGAATCGCAACGAATGAAGATTACGGCGATAAAGAACATTTCTTTGATTACTTGGAAAAAAATGAAAAAACAAATAGACTGAAAAAAACGGAGGGTGAAATGGATTACCGCAAAAACTATCAAAACTGGTTGAACGACGAAAGATTGTGTGAAGAGGGCAAAAAAGAATTGCAAGCAATTGCATCGGACGAAAAAGATATCGAATATCGTTTCGGTGGAGAAATGGAATTTGGTACGGCAGGTATGCGCGGTGTGATTGGCTACGGCATCAATATGATGAATATTTACACGGTAATGCGTGCAACGCAGGGTTTGGCGGAATGGATTAAGAGCCTTGGTAAAGAAGAGATGGAACGCGGTGTTGTCATTTCATACGACACGCGTAGAAAATCCGAAGAATTTGCAAAGGTAACGGCAGGCGTTTTGGCAAAGAACGGCATCAAAGCTTATCTTTTTGACGACGTGCATCCCGTTCCCATGCTTTCTTATGCTGTGCGTTATTTAAAAACGATTGCAGGCGTTATGATTACGGCAAGCCACAATCCCAAAGAATATAACGGCTATAAAGTGTATGGAGAAGACGGTGCGCAAATGTCGCCCGAAGACACGGCAAAGGTGGTTTCCTATATCAATAAAATTGAAGACTATCTTTCCGTTTTTGCAGATACGACAAGTGATTTAATTGTTCCTGTACCTGCCCAACTCGACCAAGATTATATTGAAGAGCTTTCGAAATTGACCCTTTCCAAAGAAGCTGTAGAAAAATGCGGCGCGGATTTGAAGTTGGTTTACACGCCCGTACATGGCAGCGGATACGTGCCCGTAACAGCAATTTTGAAAAAACTTGGCATCAACACAACGATTGTGGAAGCGCAAACGACGAAAGACACCGAATTCTCGACGGTGAAAGTACCCAATCCCGAATTTAAAGAAACCCTTTCGATGGGTATTGCTTTGGCAAATGAAATTAATGCCGACGTTGTGTTCGGCACCGACCCCGATTCCGACCGTCTTGGCGTTGCTTTAAAGGATGATAACGGTGAGTTTGTTGCGCTTTCGGGAAACCAAGTGGGTATATTGTTGCTCGATTATATTCTCACCAGACTTTCTGAAGACAAAACAATGCCTGCTAACGCAGCGGTAGTAAAATCCTTTGTTACAACGGGTATGGCAAAAGCACTTTGCGATGATTACGGCGTAGCATTGTATGAAACGCCCGTTGGCTTTAAGTTTATTGGTGAAAAAATCAAGCAGTGGGAAAAGGACAATAAGCATACGTATATTTTTGGTTTTGAAGAATCTTGCGGTTATTTGCGTGGTACGCACGCAAGAGATAAAGACGCTGTTGTAGCTTCGATGATTTGTGCGGAAATGGTATGTTATTATACGTATATTGGCAAGACGGTTTACGGCAGACTGCAGGAAATCTATGCAAAATACGGCTACGTATTGGATAAGAACGTTTCCGTTCAATATTCAGGCTTGAACGCGATGAAGGAAATGAACGCCGTAGTGGACGGTTTGAAAACGTTGTCCGTTACCGATTTTGCAGGCATGAAAGTAGAGGCTGTGCGCGATTATAGTGCGGCAAAACGCAAGATTACAGCGACAGGGGAAGTGGAAGAACTGGATATTCCTAAATGTAATTGTGTGTATTATGAATTGGAAGGCGGTTCGTTTGTTTGTGTCCGTCCCAGCGGTACAGAACCCAAATTAAAGATTTACTATTCCTTAAAAGCAAAAGACGAGGCGGCGGCAAACGCGAAATTGGCGGAATTGCAAGCGTCGGTGAACGAATTATTGGAAAAGGCAAAAGGCAATTAATAGATAAAAAGGGGCGTTATGATGAGAAAAATAAAGAAATTCTTCTCAATTTGTCTTTCTGTTTTGTTTATGCTTTGTATGAATGTAAGCCTTTACGGGTGCAATAAGACGGGGCCTATTACGAATGGTAATTATGGAGTGGTATATAGTATTCCAGAAGAACCTTTGCCCGAGAATTGTTTTATGCGTACTGAGAGCGATGTTCGTAAAAGTTACGGCTGGATTATCGACGGAAATACTGCGGAAGAATGGGTGAGCGGTATATGTCAATATAAAGCAAACATCGTCGAAAGAGATGACAAAATTTACTTTGAAGGATATCAATGGAGAGATTTTGTTGACATTGTGTTTGGCAAATACCAAAAGCATGGCAGCAACACCATTTATGAAGTTGAAGTGTACGGCACAAGCGAACAGGGCAATACGCTTTATATCGTGGTTATTCCCGTATTAAAGTAGAAACAAACAATACTGCGGTGGGCAATTTGTCCACCGTAATATTTTATAAATGTATAGCCAAATATTTCACTTAATAATTTTGCGAAAGAATACCATAAAAAAAGGAAAGAATTTCTATTGCTTTCACGTATGCGCGTAGTATAATAAAAGCGAAAATAATAGAGGAGATTTTTTTATTATGAAAATGCCTGTTTTAGATAAGAATTTTTATCCCATGATCAAAGCGTTGAACGATTTTGACGCAGAAGTGAAAAAGAGCGGTAATCCCATAGAAGTTACCATTGTAGCAGAACGTAGCGGCGGTTATAATTATGTATATAAATATAATGCTTTGAAGGACGGCGTGAACGATGCGCTCAATTTCCGTATTGCAGAGCGTATTACAAAGACGATTTTGTGGGTAGTAGGCGGCTTCAAAATTTCCGTTGCGGGTAGCAAATCTATTTATGAATATTTAAAGAAAGCATACACCATGGAGGGGCTTCGCGCTTTTGACGTGGAATTTATGAGCGGTGTTTATGAAAAACCTTTTGAAGTGGAATGGCTTGAACAAGATCAAATCCCTGAACAGAAGAATGCTTCTATGCGTGTAGGCGGTTATTTAAAAGGTTGCCGTATCGGTTTTGATGCAGGCGGTTCGGATAGAAAGGTGAGCGCTGTAATCGACGGCGAAGTAGTATATAGCGAAGAAGTTGTTTGGAATCCCAAGACGACGGAAGACCCTACATATCACT
>SVHQ01000083.1 GCA_015055785.1 Clostridiales bacterium
CTTTCTTAGCAGCAGCTTTTTCTTTCTTCAAAGCTTTCTTCGTAGCTTTCTTGTCAGCTTTGATCGCTTTCTTTTCTGCTTTACGAGCCTTTTTAGCTGCCTTCTTTTCAGCTTTCAAAACTTTCTTTTCAGCCTTGCGAGCTTTCTTTGCAGCAGCTTTTTCTTTCTTCAAAGCTTTCTTCGTAGCCTTCTTGTCGGCTTTGATAGCCTTCTTTTCAGCTTTACGAGCCTTTTTAGCTGCCTTCTTTTCAGCTTTCAAAACTTTCTTTTCAGCCTTGCGAGCTTTCTTAGCTGCTTTCTTTTCTTTCTTAGCGGCAGCTTTTTCAGCCTTCAATTCTTTCTTGAGAGCTTTCTTTTCTGCTTTAGCTTCTTTCTTATCCTGCTTTTCTACTTGCTTTTCAGCTTTTCTTTCCTGCTTAGCAGCTTTCTTTTCTGCTTTCTTTTCTGCTTTAAGAGCTTTCTTTTCTGCTTTAATTACAGCTTTTTCAGCTTTTTCTGCTTCCTTTTCAGCTTTCTTTTCTTTCTTAGCGGCAGCTTTTTCAGCCTTACGATCTCTCTTGAGGGCTGCCTTTTCAGCTTTAATCGCTTTCTTTTCAGCCTTCGCAGCTTTTGCTGCTCTATCGTCTTCTACCGTTCTGGGATGATTACGGAACAAAATTTCAACAACAAACATTACAAGCGAAACTACAGCGAGGAGAATTGCTGGAAGTACGCCCGTGGCTTCGAAATCAAATTTTGTGCCATATGTAAGATAATAGAACCCAGCAACTGCAACGAGCATTACCATGCAGAACACTCTGAAATTCTTCATGCCAGCACCCTTAGCACCGTCACGATTAAATTCCGTCGTAGCTGTAGCATGCTTAATGAGAATCAACAAGCTGAGCATTGCTACAAGCTGCAATACCACAGCAATAAACGTCATAATATCGTTTGAAGCAAGCGACGTCAAATTTTCAACAACTTTCTTACTTGCTACCAATTCGGCATATTTTTGGAGATTATTTGCGCCGATGAAGAAATACATCATACCGATGACTGCAACGATTTGAAGAATGTTACGAACAAACGCTACGAATTGACCAACGGGCTTTTTCTTTTCATTAAGACCCATATACGTAGTGCCTTCATCGTTATCAAATTCTTCTACGTTGAAAAGACTAACGTTGCCGCCAAAACCACCAAGCAACAAGTGGAATACCACTACCACTGCAAATGCAATAAGCATATTGGGAACGTTAGGAACAATGCCTACGTTTACAAGGTCTTTAATAGGCATTTTATCGCTAAGACAAGCGATGAAGAAATTGAACGTGATTAAGCACGCAACAGACCCAGAGAAAATCTTACCCATCTTCTCCATCGCCGAAACGTTATCATTCAATGTTTCCAATTCTTCTCTATCGATTTCATTGCTATACAAATCGCCCAACTGACAGAACATTCTAATCAAGTTGATTACGATCGTTGCGAACATGATGGCATACAAAATAGCCATCACGTGGTTCAAGCCAAGCACTTCAAGCGTGCCTGCTTTGAATCCATCTATAACACCCTTGAAATTAAGGACTTCGCCAGCAGCGTCTGTATACAAGAACGCTTTCCAAAAGCCCATAACACCAAGTTCAACAGAACTCCCCTTATACTGAGGCGCCAACAAAGGCAAGCCTGCGATTGCCGTAACCAAAATCGCAGCCAAAAGGTAGAAAAATCCCACCCAACGTGCTTTACCACGCGTCTTAAGATAGCGTTTTTTAACGCTACGAGCCGCCTTATTCAGTGCCACTTTCTGCATTTCCATTATAATAACCTCCAAGGTTTTTTACCTACTTGACGTTTCCCCCTCTAACGCGCGCGTACTATAATATTATATGTAACGCGTAACAATAAAGAAACGACGAAAAAAGTGCTTACTCTTTCCGATTTTTACATGATTTATGGATATTTTTTAGCGATTTTGCATCCTAAAACTGCATTTTGGGCATAAAAATAGCTTTTATACTCCTTATATAGAACTATTATACCTCTTTTCAAGTGAATTGTCAACAGCATTTTCTCTATTTTCACACAATTTTATGAAAAAAATTATAAACGCACAATAGACTTCTTTTAGCAAAAGCAATGCGGCGTATTATATTTTTTTTCGATTGATGTTATAGAAAAAACAAATTGAAATTTAAGAAAAAAACGATCAATTCTTTTCGTAAGCTTCCTTATATGCATTGATGCACTTTTCAATAATTTCCATGGCTTCATCACGGTGGCAAATTGCCTTCACCGCCGTTTGCTTGTTATGTTCGAGGGATTTGTACACCTCGAAGAAGTGCATCATTTCCTCAAAGACGTGCTGGGGCAGTTCATGGATATCGTAATAATTGTTATACGTGGGATCTCCGAAAGGAATCGCGATAATTTTTTCGTCCAACGAACCGCCGTCGATCATGGTGATAACCCCGATGGGATAACACTGTACAAGCGTCATTGGATAAATTGTTTCCCCGCAAAGCACCAAAACGTCTAACGGGTCACCGTCGTCCGCCAGCGTCTTGGGGATAAAGCCGTAATTGGCAGGATATACCGTAGAGGTATATAACACTCTATCCAGCTTCAACGCGCCAGTCTCCTTGTCCAACTCATACTTTGCTTTACAGCCTTTGGGGATTTCGATAAGTGCTTCAAATTTTTTCTTTGTGATACGTTCGCTTGAAATACTGTGCCAAATGTTATTCATAAACTTCTATTTCCTCTTAAAGTGTTTTAAAAAACTTTTGTCTATTCTATCACATTTTTATGTAGAATGCAAGAGGGATAATACATTTTTTAATAGTTATTTTTGGCTTTTTTTGCGATTTATCCTCGCGCTTTTTTTGCAACCGATATAAAAAACGCCCTTTCGGACGTTTTTAAGTATAGTTATTTCAGTGTATTATTTATTTTTTATTAATTCTTTCATAGGTTTTAACATTTGACGATCAAAAGTTTCGTATGTCATATCTCCGTAGCACCCTGTTTGAAGCCAGCGCCATTCGCCAAATATACCGAAGAACAGCCAAAGCACAGGATTAAACTTTCGCTCCTTACTCGCCGCCTTAGCATCTTCCTCATTGAAATAACGATGAACATACATATTGTTGTCCTCGTTATCAGGATCGCGGATTTCAAAGCAACAGTACATACCGAGGTCGTGATAGTTTTCATCATTCTCATGACCGTGATATAACACACTATATCCTGCATCCTTATACACCGCTATGATTTCCTCGCAAGAAATTTCCCTCGTCATAGGCTTATTACAAGCCCCAAAAGATAGCGTAAGCATACAAGCAAGCAAAAAAGCAAGCATCTTCTTCATAATATTCATTCCCTTTTATTTTGTCAATGTTTTCAAAGGTTTGATTTCCTTATCTCTGCTTTTTAATTTTAAAAAGTTTGAAAAAATTCACAAAGGTATTTTTTGTTTCCTTGAAATCAAAAATAAAACATATCAACAACGGCACGAGTATAAAATAAAAAATTACCCCCGGCACCATCCAGAAAAAAGGCCAATACTTTTCCTGCCCTGCATAAGGCCCAAACGGCACTGTTTTCATAAACGCAGGCGTCAGCCATGAAAAAAGCACTGCAACCGCATCCGTCGGCCCCCAAATCAACGAAGGATTTCTAAAATTGACGTTTAACATATTGTCGTTTCTTAACGGTATGATTCCAAGTTCGCTTTGCAAGACTTGATTGCAAATGATAAAAAGCAACATCGCGCACATACAAATGGGCGTTTTCCAAATCCGCTTCACGTCCAACTTATGCAGTTTGAGCAAAACGGTGAGCATTGGCACAATTATAATAATACCATGACATATATAAAATCTCCACACGTCTAAAGTCAGCACGCTTTTGTCGATTGCTTCGGTGGGATAAAGCACCGCCAAAAAACCGCTTATAATCCCCAAAAATACCATATAATCTTTCGCGACTTTACTTTTTGATATAAATATAAACGGAAAAAACAACACGCTCGTTCCGCAAACGTTAACAAACCATACTTCCCTCATGGCGAGTTCTGAATTTGTGCTATACGGCGGAAAAGTCAACTTTAAAAAATGGAGCGCAAGATTGAAAAATAACAATCCGCCAAGAACCCACTTTTTCGTTTTATCCGTCCTATTTCTCAATAAAAAATACAAACCAACGATTGCACCTGCCGTCAGCATTATAAAAAATGCATACCAAAAATTTAATAGTTTAACCATATCGTCCCCCATACCCTATTTAATAAACGCAATTCATATGAATATATCGTATATTATACCACCTTTACATAGCATTGTCAATAGACTCTTCAAAAACGCCAAAAGAACGCCCAAAAGGACGTTCTTTTTCAACAAATCATAAAGTCATTACCAAATGATAATACGTTTTTCGGGCGCGATGTACATTTTATCCGTTTCCTGCACGTTGAATGCTTCATACCATTCCTTGAAGTTTCTGGGAGGGATATTCGCACGCAAAACGCAAGGGCCGTGTACGTCAACCGCAAGGAGCATTTGTGCATATTCGGGTCTTGCTTTTTGACACCAAATTCTTGCCCAATTACAGAAATATTCTTCGTAAGACGCGCCGTCCGTTCTGGACATAATATCAAGCGTAACCGCCATACCGCCGTTATCCGCCATATTTTCGCTGACGATAAACGCACCGTTTACCTTACCGCTGGGAAGCTCAATGCCGTCAAACTGCTCGATCATTTGCTGCACTTTTTCCTCAAATCTCTTGAAATCGTCAGCCGTCCACCAGTCGTTGATGTTGCCGTTTTCATCGCACTTCGCGCCGTTGCTGTCGAATGCGTGGGAAATTTCATGACCGATAACAGAACCGATACCGCCAAGGTTTTCGCTTCTCGTTTGTTTCAAGGAATAGAAAGGTGCTTGCAAAATTGCTGCAGGGAAAGTGATGTCGTTTACAAATGGATCGTAGCAAGCGTTTACCATATGCCCAGGCATTGCCCAATTTTCAGGTTCGGTGGGCTGATTGAGCTTGCTGTACAAATCAAGTTCTCTTATCGCTTTGAGGGAAAGAACAATATCAAAGAGCGAATCTTCTTCATTGAAAACAAGTTGTTCATAAATTGCTCTTGCTTTGTCGGGATACCCCATCTTCACGCCCATTGTAGAGAGCTTAAGAATGGCTTTTGCTCTTGTTTCCTCGCCGAGAATTTCATTCGTTTTAATACGTTCTTTGTACGTATCAATAATTTGATATACGATTTCGGTAATATCTTTCTTTGCTTCTTCACCAAAGTATTTTTCGCCGTAATAAATACCAACGGGGTCGGAATACATACCCGAAGCAAGATTGTATGCAAATTTCTCAATTGCCTGCATTTTCGCAACACCCATGATCGCGCGGCTATACATACCGCCCATATCACGAAGTTCTTCCGACAGATAAGGACAAGCTTTCAAAAGCCCCGTTACGTAAGCCCAATGCTTGTAAAGCTCAAGGTTATCCGCGTTGAGGATTTTTGCAAAATCTTGGAAATATCTGGGTTCCGTAACAACGATGGTTTCGGGAACATAACCAAAAAGATCGTTGAGAATAACCTCGAAATCGAGCGTAGAAAGTATTTCAGAAACCTTGCTTTCTTCCATGGGATTATACATTTCTACGTACTTCGACCATTCCTCTCTCGTTTTTGCAAGCCCTGCAATAATTTCGTCAAACGCAAGCGCATCGTTTACGTACTTTTCCTGATCTTCAGGCGCAATATCCGTCTTGGTCATCACTGTTTTCGCAACGTTCGTCCAAATGGCGATAATCTGTGCTTTCTGCGCTGCCATTTCAGGCTTATAGTAGGACGCGTCGGGAAGAATAACGCTTGCGCCCTGAATGTAAACGAGGCGTTGTTTCGTGTTCTTCATATCCGTTTCCACACCGATATTGATAGGCGTGGGAATCCCTTTCAACGACAAAGTTTTGTAAAGACGGCTAAAATCTTCCAGCGATTTCACTTCATCAAGAATTGCCAAATTTTTAAGAGCAGGCGCAATGCCGTCCTTTGCCTTTTTATCCGCGTCCTTAGCAATCGCGTACAAACTGCAAGCTCTGCGCATGTATTCGTTAGGATACGTTTTGCTTTCGGTCATCGTTGCAAACTCGTCCATCATGATTTTTTCAACGCCGTCAGCCAACTCCGTAAAACCGCCTGCAACGGGTTTATCATCGGGAATTACAAGTTCTTCTAAAGTTTTTTGGTTGACGTATGTATAAAGGTCATCTTGAATTCTAATATTTTCCATCTTATCTTCTCCTTGTAGAATAAATTTAAGTTACTTTATTCTTATAAACAAAATTGTAACACAATAAACACAGATAGTAAAGTATTTTAAGAAAAAAATGCGAATTTTATTCTAATAGAGCGATAATTCACCTTTTATTCCCCCCCAGCAATATCCACCGCTTTTGATTTATTCAACCGAATTTTCACTAAATCCCATCTCTACGCGTTTCGCGTTTTGGCTACGCCAAATAGCAAGCTGAACGCGCGAACTCGTGGGAATTCACGAGTTCGCGCGAGCCTTAATACGCCAAAGAAACCACCGACTTGATGTCGGTGGTTTCTTTGTGAAGCGTGGACAAAAATGATCCCTATCTAATTTTAGAGGGTGAGTTGAACTCCCTTTCTCCATTGCGAGCAGACTAAGATTTTGATAAAATATTTAAAAGGTAATTAACCCTTTGCCCCCACTTTTCACGTCAACCAACCGATGATAAGCCCGAGGGCTATAAGGACAGCTATAAAGGCGAGGATGATCCACGGCTTTTTTATAAGCCGCAGGGCGAGGTTGCGCCGTGTGGCGAAGGAGATCGGGCGGCGAAAGCCACTCGCATCTTCCATTGTGTAGGGCACGTCCTCAGAGCCGTTTTTCTTGCCGTAGATGGCGTTCTGCGCTCGGTAGAGTGCCTCATCCAGCGTATCTTCTATTCGCTCGTCAAGCGGTTTCTTTTGCTTATTATCGTCCATAGTGTTCTCCTGCCCAGCGTTTAACAAAAGGGCGGCAAGCTACGTTTTATTCGTAGCCTGCCGCGAATTTTTGTAAGGGTCTGTGCGTACATTGTGCGTCGCAGGCTCTTTTTATTTAGTTTTGGTTGTTTTACTCGCCGACAAACGTGATGGACTTGAAGGTATAGCTCAAGTCTTCTCTTACCT
>SVHQ01000084.1 GCA_015055785.1 Clostridiales bacterium
CCCCCAAGACCTGTACAGTATGTGGAGCAACCGAAGGAAGTGCACTCGGCCACACACCCGAAGCCGATGACGGCGATTGCACGACCGCAGTTTGTTGTTTGGATTGTGAGCTGATTGTAGTGCCAGCTAAGGAAAATCACGTTGCTACGGCTTTTGTTGCAAACTGCGTTAATCAAGCTATTTGCGACCATTGTGAAAGGCCTTTTGGCGAACTTGATCCTAACAACCATGTGAGCGCCGAAACTTTACTCAGTTGGGTAAACGATGAATACCACGAAGAGCGTTATCAATGCTGTAATGCCTTGGTTAAGACGGAGTTACATAACGGTGAGGCAAACTGCATGCAGGAGGCATACTGTACTATCTGTGAACGAAATTATGGCGATTTTGATATGACAAACCACGATAGTGAAAATTACACCTATACCGATAATGGTGACGGCACGTATAAAAAGCTTCACGAATGCGGAGCTGTGATGGAAGAAGCACACACATTTCAACCTAATTGTGCTTGTGGTGACGAGATAGTAATTACTAAAATGACTCTCCTAGGTGAAGATTTTGCCTTTGACGAAAGCACCAATACCTACACGAAAAATTCTATTGAAGAACGGGTAGCCGTCACTCTTATATTCCATGGCAAAAATCTAAAATATGTTACGGCGGAAAATGTTTTTCAAATGCTGCAAATTAATCTTGTCGCATCTTTTTCTTTTGGAGAGTTGAGCATGGTTTATAATGAGCATAATGATACGTTAACCGTCACCGATGAATTTCTTGTGGGCGGGGATATGGTCTTTAAATATTCCAACGACGGCGGCATTACTTGGGAAAACGGTTGTGTGCTTTCTACTAAGAGAGTCCTTGGGATTTCCGTTAATGAGTGCGACCACGGGAATGTGATGGCAAATGCAAATGCCGTTGAAGGGGAGTGCGTAACGCTGAATATCACGGCAAATGCTGGATATAAGCTGAAAAGCCTTATAGTTAAAGACACCTACAATAATGATGTGTCTGTCGAAAACAATCAATTTATAATGCCATCATCCGCAGTTACAGTTAGCGCCGTCTTTATTTGTGAAGAGGAATGTACCTTTGTCTATAAACCCAACACAAACCAAGCAACGCATAAGAAGGTTTGCTCCGTTTGTGATTATGTGGAAATTGAAAGCGAAGCGCACACCGATTTCGAATACGAGTACATTGATAACGGAGACGGCACACACGAAAGGATTTGGAAATGTTGTAATGCGTCTATTTTCATGGAACACGAGTTTAGTATGGAAACGCCGTGTGTTTGCGGGGCTGCCGCAATCGGTATAACAGGACTGTTATTTGTTGCCAACGAAGTATATATGTACGATAAAGAAACACGCACTTATACCGTCATTATTCCTCACGATAAAAGCACTGCAAATATAGCCGTTCAACTTATCGGCAATAGTCTTGAATATTTGCAATCATACAATGATTTTATAAAAGTAAGAGAGTTGTACTGCGATGCCGAAGAGTATGATGAATATGAACTTGGCTACCTAATTAATGATTGTGGTTTGGTTCTTGAGTGGATTGACCGTACGGACGGGGTTTGGGTTGAGTACCACGTTTCCAACGATGCCGGTGAAAATTGGACTAAATACAAAGTGGAAGTTAAGCAGAGTTATTCCATTATTGTGGACGATGTTGAAAACGGAACCATTACGGTAAGTGAGAATAAGACCTCGACCACTGCGGGCGATACCATTACCTTGATTGCAACTCCCGATGCAGGTTATCAGTTTGAAGCTTGGGTTGTTAGCGATGTTGACGGGAATACTGTGGTGGTGGAAAATGACCAAATCATTATGCCTGCATCCGCTATTACTATTCGCGCAGTATTTAAGGAGAAGGAGAAAAATTAAATAAATAATAGTCTACGAAGTGCAATGCGTATATAGGCAAAAGAAATTAAGGCGGTGGACTTAAAAGTTTTCCGCCTTTTCACTTTCAAACGCTTAAAAAATAAAGTGATTACGCAATTCACTTGCAAATTTCAGAAAAAAAAGGTATAATAAAAGTGCTGGCTCCTCAGTTTGCCAGCACTTTTAGAGAATTATTGAGAAAAAATAAAAAGGTGTCACCCTTGAACAGTCCAATAAAAACTGTATCAAATTTTGACACCCTTCCATTTGGCAGGGGCTATAAGAATTGAACTCATCTCATTGGTTTTGGAGACCAAGGCACAACCACTATACCAAACCCCTAAATAACGAAGCTATTATATAACAAAAAAAATAATTTGTCAATTGTTTTTTCGATAGAAAACGAGGGAATTTTCAAAAAATATTAAAAACTATTATATTTAGGTTGAATATGAAGAAAACAGTAACATTATATACAGACGGAGCGTGTTCTGGAAATCCCGGATTGGGAGGGTATGGCGGCATACTTATCTACGGGGAAGTGCAACGCGAATATAGCGGATCGGAATCGCAAACGACAAACAATCGCATGGAACTTATGGCAGTGATAGAGGGATTAAAACGTTTAAAATATCCTTGCATAGTGGAAGTGTATAGCGATTCCGCTTATACCGTGAATGCGTTTGATAACGGCTGGATATATGCTTGGAAGAAAAATGGTTGGAAAAAAGCGGATAATAAACCCGTATTAAACGTTGACCTTTGGGAAGAATTATATACACTGACTCGGATTCATGAGGTTACCTTTCACAAAGTGGCAGGCCATGCAGACAATCAGTTGAATAATCGTTGCGACGAATTGGCAAGGGGTGCAATTGTTTCCCTTAGAAAAACATTGCCAGTAGAAGGATTAGACAACGAAGAAGATAATTTGAAAGAGAGAAAATAGATTTAGCATATTTTTAAAGAATATCAAGATACTGTATTTATATTGAAAAGGAAGCAAGAAAACATGCAAAAGAATGAAAATAACAATGATATAAAAGAAAAAATAATTTTCATATCCGTTATTTTTCTCATGACGATTGGGAGTATTGTTTTTAGTATTCTTTGTTTAAATGGTAGCAATATATCGTTTATATGCAAAAATTCTTTGCTTTTATCGATAGTAGCTTCGTTGTTTTTGATTTTGCTTTGTGGATTAACTGTTTGGTTTATTATAAAGGAAAAAGAGACGTTATCAAAAACTGTTTTCAGCGCCAATATTTTAATTTTATTTTGTAGTATACTCATATTTATATTTCAGAAAACGGGCTTTTTTGAAGTGATTAAAAGTGCGGAAAGCTTGCAGGAATATTTGGAATCTTCAGGCGCTTGGATGCCGTTTATGTCTATTTTTTTGCAGTATTTGCAGGTAATCATTTTGCCGATTCCAAGCGTGGTAAGCACTGTGGCGGGCGTAGCATTGTTTGGCCCATTTTATGCGTTGCTGTATAGCTTGGTAGGCATTATATTGGGTTCGTTTACGGGCTTTTTAATTGGTCGAAAAATAGGGCATAAAGCCGTGGCGTGGATGATAGGGAAAGACGCTTTGGAAAAGTGGCAAAACAAACTAAAAGGTAAGGATAACTTATTTTTAACGATTATGTTTTTGTTGCCAATGTTTCCCGATGATATATTGTGTTTTATTGCGGGGCTGTCCTCTATGTCAACGAAATATTTTCTTTGCATGATTACGATATCCAGATTAATTACGGTATCGGGGACGTGTTATTCGTTTAACTTTATTCCTTTTAATACTTGGTGGGGCTTGCTTATTTGGGGTGTATTTGCTCTTACGATTATTCTCATCTTTATATTTGCCTATAAAAATATGGATAAGATACAACAAAAACTCGGGAAGTATTTCAAATCGTTTCGTAAAAAAGACAAATAGACATAAAGAATTTAATAATTTAATTTGGAATGATAAACATAAAAGTCGATAATACTGTTTTAAGAATGAAGCAGATGTTATCGGCTTTTAATATTTATAAAAAAATTTTTATAAAAAGCTTGCAATTTCAAATTGTTTGTTGTATAATGTTAATTGGTCGAAAGTTGGCAAAATATGCCATAAATTCAACCGATAAAATTAAGAAAGGAAAAATTTCGGGAGGGAAATTATGGATAAGATTCAATTGCTGCAAGAAAGAAAAGCAAAAATGGTTGAATCGAGCAAAGGTATTCGTGAAGACATCGCTGCGATTATTGACGAAAATAGCTTTGTAGAACTGTCTGCGTTCAGTTATTCAAAAAACGAATTTTATAACGAAGACGTGGCAGGCGAAGGCGTATTGACGGGATTTGCTACGATTAACGGATATCCTTTCTATATTGTTGCGCAAAATTTCAATGTTTATAACGGTGGGATTTCTGAAGCGAACTGTAAGAAGATTGTAAAATGCCTTGACGTGGCGGAAAAGAATATGATGCCGGTTATTTACTTGTTGAATACGCATGGCGTGCAGATTGGTGAAGGCGTTACCGTATTGGAGGGGTTAGGCAAACTGCTCATGAGAAGCACACAGTTAAAAGGCGTTGTTCCGCAGTATGTTATTGTAAACGGTGACGTATACGGTTCGGCTGCAATGTTGGCTGCAATTGCTGATTTTACATTCTTTGTGGAAAATCAAAGCGTATTGGCGGTGAACAGTCCTTTCGTTTTATCGGCAAAAGCTGGTAAAAATCTTGCAAAAACAGAAGTCGGTTCTGCGAAAGTATTGGATAAATCTGGTATTCCCGCTTTTGAAGTTCAGGCATTGAAAGATGTAAAACAAAAAATTGCAGAGCTTACCGAAGTGCTCAGTGGCGAAATAGTAGATGCGGAATTAAATGAATCGTTGCCTGTTTTAAATACGCAGGTTGATGCATCGACGATTATGTCTGTATTTGAATCGGCGGTTGAAGTTGGTGCAATTTGCGAAACGGATGTGAAAACGGTTTTGGGTAGAGTAGGCGGTATTCCCATAGCGGCAGTTGTATTTGACGGTGGGGAAAATGGAGTGGAATTGAACTCGGCAAAACTTGCAAAAATTAAAAATTTTGCCGAACTTGCTTGTTGCTATCAATTGCCGTTTGTTGTATTCTCCGACGTAAAAGGCATTTGTCCTTGTATGTGTACGAACAATAGCCGTGTAATGAAAGAAGCGGCTGAATATTTGGATATATTAGATACCATCGACACGGCAAAGATTGCAGTGGTTTATAAGAAAGCGGTTGGTCTTGGATATTCGTTGTTTGCGGCGAAATCGGTTGGTTTTGATTATACCTGCGCATTTGTGAATGCTAAAATTGCATTGTTTGATAGTGTTCAGGGTGCGAAGATTGAACTTTCCGATGAAAAAGCGGATTCAGCTACGTTAGAAGCTAAGTATGCGGATGAAAATGCCGATCCTATTCATGCGGCAAAGGGTGGCTATATCGACGCGATTATCGAGCCTCAATTTGTTAAACAACATCTTATCGCATCCTTGCAGATGTTTATTCGATAAGGAGGGACAAAATGTTGTACGGTTTATTGAATGCCGATCCCAGCCGATTTATTGAAGATTTTGGTGAAATAGGCTTGTATGCTTTGATTGGATTCATAGTTGTATTTTCGGGGATTGCATTTTTGATTTTCATTGTATGGTTGGTGGGTAAACTTCTTTCCAAGGGAAATGTAAAAAACGCATCTCAATCTAAAACAACGGTGGATATCCCTCAAACACCGCTTTCACCAGAGCCTGTTCTTTTGGAGAATGATGACATTTCAGAAGAAACGTTGGCGATTATTACGGCGGCTATTATGGCGTATTATGAAAAGAACAATCCTAAATGTGAATTTACGTTAAAAAGAATAAAGAGAATGTAAGGAGAAATAATCATGCGTAATTTTATTATAACATTAAACGGTAAAACTTATGAAGTTGGTGTAGAGGAAGTGGGCGCAACGCCGTCTGTTTCCAGTGTGGTATCCGCTCCAGCAGCACCTGTTGTTGCTCCCGTAGCAGCTTCGCCTGCACCTGCAGTTCCCGCAGCGGCACCTGCTCCTAAAGCAGCAGTTTCAGCAAACGGTGAAAAGGTTAAATCTCCTTTCCCTGGAATGATTAAAAATTTGTTGGTTGCAGACGGTACGGCTGTTAAGAAAGATCAAGCTATTCTTGTATTGGAAGCGATGAAAATGGATAATGATATCACCGCTCCTTGCGACGGTGTTGTAAGATTCCAAGTAGCAAAAGGCGCTAACGTTGAAACTGATTCCGTTTTGGCTGTTATTGAATAATTAATCGGTGTCGAGGTTTTTTATGTTAAATAATTTGCTCATAGATATCGGGGCGATGTTTACGAATTTATGGGAATCGTCGGGGTTGGCAAACGGTAGTTGGCAAAACTATGTCATGATTTTGATATCGTTTGTATTAATGTATCTCGCGATTGTAAAGAAATTCGAACCGTTGCTTTTATTACCGATTGCTTTTGGTATGTTTCTTATCAATTTGCCGGGGGCATACGAGGTCGTTTGGGGCACGTATCCTGAAGGTTCGCACGCGTATGAAGACGTGCAAAACCGCGGCTTATTGTGGTATTTGTTCTACGGCGTGCAAAACGTTATTTATCCGCCGTTGATTTTCTTAGGGATAGGGGCTATGACTGATTTTGGTCCGTTGATTTCCAATCCCAAGAGTATGTTGATTGGTGCGGCGGCGCAGTTGGGTATTTTTTTGACGTTGATTGCGGCTACGTTGCTCGGATATAATCTTGCAGCGGCAGCTTCTATTGCGATTATTGGCGGGGCAGACGGTCCTACGGCTATTTACGTAACGCAGGTATTATCAAAATATGCAATGTTTAATAATCCGTTTGGGGACGGTGGTGCGGTAAGTGTTGATTTGCTTTCTGCAATTGCGGTTGCAGCATATTCGTATATGGCTTTGATCCCTATTATTCAAAAGCCGCTTATGCGTTTGTTCGTGCCGAAAAAAGAACGTACGATCAAAATGAAACCGCTCCGTAAAGTAAGTAAGCTGGAAAAAATTGTTTTTCCCGTCGTCGTCACGCTCGTCGTGGGCGTATTGCTTCCCGACGCCGTTCCGCTTCTCGGTATGTTAATGCTCGGGAATTTGTTGAAAGAATCGGGGGTTTGCGACAGACTTTCTTCGCAAGCGCAAAACGGTCTTATGAACACCGTCACGATTTTCTTAGGAATTTCGGTTGGTTGTAAGGCATACGGGAATACTTTCTTAACGCTTGGAACGCTCGGTATTATTCTGCTCGG